>DATHCF010000148.1:0-5816 GCA_035319705.1 Acidimicrobiales bacterium
GCGATCGAGCTCGAGCCCGCTGGCCCCCACCACTTCGAGCCCGGAGCGGGCCTGGCGCAGCCGGCGCGTCAATCTGCCCTTCTTGACGAGGAAGAGATCGCCGGTCGGTTTCGGCGGCGCGGTCATGACGACTCGGCTCGAGGGTGCCGTCGTTCTGTGGTCACAGGAGGCCTCCTGTGGGCCAGCTCACCTCATCTAGTCGGCGCGTCCTCCCAGGTCCTTGAGGCTGGCGGCGGGCCGGCGCCGGCGCACGGAGCCAAGTTGTGGGCCCGCAGTTCCGGGAGCCGCAACCCCCAATGCGGATCAGTGCCCGTCGAGGAGCGCCTTGGCCTTCGCCAGTTCGTCGGAGGCGATGACCACCCGCGTGCGGGTGGCCAGGTAGGCGAGGGTGATGTTGACCTCGGCCTTGGCCAGGGCGTGGCTGATCTCGCCCAGGATGCCGGGGCGGTCCTCGTCCACCTCGACCACCGCCACCTCCTGCTCCGAGGCGACGTCGATGCCGGCCTCGGTGAGCGCGCTGAAGGCCCCTTCGTCGTCCTCGACCAGGATGTGCACCTCGCCCATGCCGCCACCGCCGATGAGCGCGCAGAAGCCCTCGATGTTGACCCCGCGGCTGCCGAGCGCCTCACCCAGCCGGCCCAGCTCGCCGGGCTGGTCGGTCATGAAGACAGTGAGATCCGTGGCCACCGCCAGAGACTAGGCCTGCGGTGGGCCGCCGGGTGCTGACGCCGGCTCAGCCAATGCTCAAGCTCTTCACAGGTTCCTCAGAAATTGACGCGGCACGATGCGGAGCATGGATGAGAGCGCCGAGCCGTCGCAGGCGGCCGGGCCGGCCGGAGGCGAGGCGCCGACCGAGCCGGCCACCGCCGAGGTCCCGGTCGCGCCGTACCCGCCGGGATACGTCCCCGGCCCCTACGCCCCCGGCTTTGCCGGGCCGCCGCCGGGATACGGGTGGGCGCCGCCGCCGCCGGGATACGGGTGGGCGCCGCCGGCAGGGCCCACGGCACCGCCGCCCGGGTACTCGTGGATGGGCCCTTCGGGCGTACCGGCGTCGGCCTCGCCGCGCCGCGGGTCGCTCGGCGGGCTGCTGCGCAACGTGGCGGTGGCGTGGGCGGTGGCCGGGGTTCTAGCCCTGACGGTCGTCGGCCTGTCGGTATCGCTCGCCACCACCGGCTCGTCCACTCAGGTGGGACCGATCGCCCGAGCGCCGGGCATCACCGCCCCCTTCGGTGGCCGCGGCGGGGTCTTCGGCCGTCAAGGTGTCATCGGCACGGTGGCCAGCGTGGGGAGCGGGTCGTTCACGGTGACCGACCGATCCGGCACCACCGTCACCGTGGACGAGCAGTCGTCGACGACCTACTACAACGGCTCCACGCAGGCGACGTCGAGCATCGTGACCGCCGGGGCCAACGTGGTGGCGCTCGGCAGCCGCAGCGGCAACACGGTGACCGCCACCCGGGTCATCCTGCTGCCGCCCGGTGTGGGGCCGCTCGGACCCTAGAGGCTGGGACCCGGGGGCTCGAGAGCGGCGGCGAACACGGCCAGCACGTCGTTGCCGTACGGCGCGGCCGTCTCCGTGCCCAGTTGCACCAGCGACATGAGCAGCGACAGGACGATGGCCACGAGTCCGTTGCCGACGGCGGCCGGGTCGATGTCGCGGCGGACCGTACCGGCCAGCTGACCCTCGCGCAAACGCTCGGTGCAGGCTTTGCGCAGATCGGCCAGCGCGGGGATCTCGAGCACCCGGTCGGTCACGTCGGGTTCCAGACCGGCCAGCACCCGGCGGGCCAGCGGATGGTGCTCGACGGCGCCCACCAGGCTGAACAGCAGCAGCTGTCGCCAGTCCTCCAGGACCATGCCGGCCGACACCGTGGACAGGCCCTCGTGGATGACACCGGCGGCGTCCTCGTCCAGGGCGGCCAGGAACAGTGCCTCCTTGCTGGAGAAATAGGCATAGGCCACCGTGCCGCCCACCCCGGCGTCGCGGGCGATGTCGGCCACCGAGGCGGCGCGGAACCCCTCGCGGCCGAAGCGGCCGATCGCCGCTTCAAGGATGGCGCGCCGTGTCTGCGCTCCCTTGCTCCCGAGCGACTCCTGCGTGGTCACCGGGCCATGTTACCAGCAAATTTTGAGGGTTTGACGGATATCCTCAAATCATCTATTTTGGTCGTCAGGCGGCACGACCCAGGAGGCATCTCATGACCGAGACACGCGCCCCGAACCGGACCATCACCACCCGGCGCATCTCCTTCGAGGAGTCGCTCGCCGGGCTGCCCCGCCACTTCGCCGGCGACGGGGACCTGGCGTCCAGTCACGTGATCGCCGGACTGTCCTCGGTCTTCCCCGACGGTGAGGACTTCTTCGTCCGCTCGGTGCGGCACTTTCGCGACCGGGTCACCGACCCGGTGCTGAAGCGCCAGGTGGCCGGGTTCATCGGGCAGGAGTCGGTGCACGGCCGTGAGCACCGCGTGCTCAACGACAAGCTGGCGGAGCTGGGCTACCCGACCAAGCAGGTCGAGCGGCTGACCAAGGCGGGGCTGGCGCTGCGCTGGCGGGTGCTGCCGCCCAAGTCGAATCTGGCGGTCACGGCCGCCCTGGAGCATTTCACCGCCACCATGGCCGAGCTGGTCATGACCGACGAGGAGATCCGCCACGCCCTCGGCCACGACACGGTGCGGAATCTCTTCCTGTGGCACGCGTTGGAGGAGTCGGAGCACAAGGCCGTGGCCTTCGACGTCTACCGGGCGGTCGGCGGCACCGAGCGCATGCGAATCTGGACCATGAAGGTAGTCCGCATCGGGTTCATGCTCGGTTCGCTCGTCGAGCTGGTCGTTTCGCTGGCCATGGACCGCGACACCTACAAACCGGGCGTGTTGCGCAAGAGCCTGGCCAAGATGCGCGGTACCCGGCTGGTGAGCCGTCAGCTGTGGGATCAGCTGCGTGAGTACGACCGGCCGGGGTTCCACCCCGACGACCACGACACCACCGCCCTGGTCGAGTACTGGCGGGCCGAGCTGTTCGGCGAGCAGGGCGTGCTGAAGGGCCAGCTCGCCGGCTCGGCCGCCTGAGCGCCCGTCGTGGAGCATCTCGACGTCGCCGTGGTGGGCGCCGGTCTGTCCGGCGTCGGCGCCGGCCACTATCTCGAGGAGAAGTGCCCGTGGGCCTCGTACGCCGTCTTCGAGGCCCGGGACTCGATCGGCGGGACATGGGATCTGTTCCGTTACCCGGGCATCCGCTCCGACTCCGACATGTACACGCTGGGATACCAGTTCCGTCCGTGGGACAGCGACCGGGCCATCGCCGACGGCGCCTCCATCCTGGCCTACATCAAGGAGACCGCCTCCGAGTCGGGGGTGGACCGGCGCATCCGCTACCACCACCGTGTGGTGCGCGCCGACTGGTCGAGCGCCCAGGCGCGCTGGCATGTCACGGCCGAGCGCACCGACACCGGAGAGACCGCCGAGTTCACCTGCGGTTTTCTCTTCGCCTGCACCGGGTACTACCGCTACGACCACGGCTATGTGCCGGACTTTTGCGACCTCCACCGGTTCGAGGGCACGCTCGTCCATCCGCAGGCCTGGCCGCAGGACCTGGACGTGACCGGAAAGCGCGTGGTGGTGGTCGGCAGCGGCGCCACCGCCGTGACCCTCGTCCCCGCCCTGGCCGAACGGGCCCAGCACGTGACCATGCTGCAGCGCTCGCCCACCTACATCGCCGCGGTGCCGGCCGTGAGCCCCGTGCCCCGGCTGCTGCGCAAGCTCCTGCCCCGCCGGCTGGCGGCGGACGTCACCCGATGGGTGCACGCCCTGTTCGCCCAGGGCTTCTACCAGGTGAGCCAGCGCCACCCGTCACTGGTGCGGCGCATCCTGCGCGCCGGGCTCAAGCGGCAGCTGCCCAGGGGATACGACATCGACACCCACTTCCGTCCCAGCTACAAGCCCTGGGACCAGCGATTCTGCATCGCCCCCGACGGCGACCTGTTCGTTGCCATCAGGGAGGGCCGTGCGTCGGTCGTCACCGATCACGTCGAGCGCTTCGTGCCCCACGGGATCGTCCTGCAATCCGGCTACGTGCTCGACGCCGATGTGGTCGTGACGGCCACCGGGTTCGAACTGCAGTTCTTCGGTGGTGGGCAGCTGTCGGTCGACGGGCAGGACGTCAAGCTGCCCTCGAAGATGACGTACAAGGGGCTCATGCTGCAGGACGTCCCCAACTTCGCCTTCGCCGTGGGATACGTGAACGCCTCGTGGACCTTGAAGTGCGATCTCACCTGTCAGTACGTGTGCCGGCTGCTGAACCACATGCACGACAGCGGACTGCGCCAGTGCACGGCGGTGTACGGCGGTGATGCCGGCGACTCCGCACCACTGCTGGCGCTGACTTCGGGATACGTGGACCGCTCCGCCCACATACTCCCGAAGCAGGGCCCGGCTTTCCCCTGGAAGGTGTACCAGAGCTACCTGCGCGACTATCTCGCCATGCGGCGGCGTCCGGTAACCGACGAGGCCATGGTCTTCTCCAACCCGGCGCCGGGCGCCGTTGGCGGCGCCGAGAGCGGCGCCGAGGCTCCGGTGGTGGAGGCCGGCCCCGTGGCCGCCGGCGTCGGGGGCTGACCGATGAAGGGGCTCGCCGACCGGGTGGCCGCCGTCACCGGCGCCGCTTCCGGCATCGGGCGGGCGCTGGCCTGCGAGCTCGCCGGCCGGGGAGCACATCTGGCGCTGGCCGACCTCGACGAGGCGGGCCTGGCCGAAACGGCCGGCTTCTGCGCCGGCTCGGGCGTGAAGGTCAGCACCACCGGACTCGACGTGGCCGACCGTCACGCGGTGTTCGCCTGGGCCGATCGGGTCATGGGGGAGCACGGGCGCGTCGACCTGGTGGTCAACAACGCCGGCGTCGCCCTGTTGGCCGAGGTGGCAGCCATGGCGGTCGACGACCTCCAGTGGTTGATGAGCGTGGACTTCTTCGGTGTGGTGTACGGGACCAAGGCCTTCCTGCCCCACCTGCTGGCCAGGGGCGAGGGCCACATCGTGAACGTCTCGAGCGTCTTCGGCCTGATGAGCGTGCCCGCCCAGTCCGCCTACAACGCGGCGAAGTTCGCCGTGCGCGGCTTCACCGACTCCTTGCGCATGGAGCTGGAGGTGGCACGGAGCGGCGTGTCGTGCACGACCGTGCACCCCGGGGGCATCCGCACCAACATCGTACGCCACGCCCGACTGGACCCCGACCTGGTTGCTTCAGCCGGCGGGCGCCAGGGGATGGCCGAGCGTTTCGACAGGGTGGCGCGTACCAGCCCGGAAGCAGCGGCACAGCAGATCCTGGCAGCGGTGGAGCGCAACCAGCGGCGACTGCTCATCGGGCGCGACGCCAGGTTCCTCGACCTGGTGTCGCGGCTACCTCCCGGTCTCTACCAGCGCGTGGTGGTGGCGGGGGCCCGGCTGTTGCGGTGACGGGCCAGGGTGAGCACGAACCTGGTCCCCCCCGCCGGCGACGTGGGTGACTCGGCCCGGACCGCCCCACCCATGGCCGCGGCCAACTCCGCCACGATGGCCAAGCCGAGCCCCGAGCCCGTCCGTGGTCGTTGCGGACGGTCACCGCGGTAGAACCGCTCGAACACGCGCGGCAGCTCCTCGGGCGCGATTCCCGGCCCGTCGTCGTCCACGGTGACGACCACATAGGGGTCTTCGGGCGCAGCCGGCCATAGCGCCACCCTGACCGCCGTCCGGGCGAAGGAGATGGCGTTCTCGATCAGGTTGGCCAGCAGCTGCGCCAGGCGGTCGGGATCGGCCACCACCTGTGTCGCCGTCCCGTTGGCGTTC
>DATHCF010000149.1:0-4656 GCA_035319705.1 Acidimicrobiales bacterium
ATGTGGGCACCGTCCGCCGAGACCACCAGAGCCCCGATGCCGTGTCGCTCCAGCTCGGCCAGGGCGTCCGCCACCGTGGCCTCGGCGACGACGGTGACCACGGCGGAACCCTTCTGTGCCAGCAGGGACGAGATGTGCACCAGCTGACCTCCTCACCTGGGAGCCTGTGTGCACCCAGTGTAGAAGGGCGCAGGCGTACCGGCGAGGGGTAACCGCGCCGGCGGGCCGGCGGGCCGGCGTCCGAACGGCCGCCGGACCGGCGGCGAGAGGGAATCCGGCTGCGTTCAGCCCTCGGCGGAGAACATGGCCGTCACCTGGGCGAGGTCGAAGTAGTCCCTCCAGGCACGGATCTTGCCGTCGCGCACCTCGATGGTCCCCATCACCGGCAGGGGCGCCGTCCTTTGTCCAAGCGTGAACGTGTCGACCCGTTCGGTTAGCACGACGTCGCCCCGCACGGCCAGATTGAGGATGTCGAACTCGATCTTGTCGCACATGCCCATGAAGCCGGCGAGGAACGCCACCGTGTCGTCCACCCCGACCACCGGGTCCATGGGGATGTTGTGATAGACGACGTCGTCGGCGAAGTACGGCCGCAAGGCCTCCGCGTCGTGGGTGGCGAAGGCGTCGCAGAATTCGCGCACCACCTTCTCGGCGTCTTCCTCGAGGCCCATGGCTCCCTCCTGGTCCCTGGTGGCCGGCCAGGCGAGCCTCCGTGGCGGCTCACCGGCCGAGCGGAGGCTACCCCACGGCCATCGAAACCCGCGAGACGACGACCCCTCTACCGCCCAGCTCGACACGCTCGCCCCGCCAGCTCATGTACACCGTCCCACCTCTGGCCGACACCTGCTCGCCCACCAGATCGCGGCGACCGGTGCGCTCACCCCACCACACGGCCAGCGCGCAGTGCGTCGAACCGGTGACCGGATCCTCGGGAACGCCGGCATTGGGGGCGAAGAACCGCGATACGCAGTCGACACCGCCGGCGTCGCCCGGGGCGGTGACGATGACGCCGCGCTCGGCCAACGACGCCATGGTCGCCATGTCGGGCTGAAGCCTGCGCACAGAGTCGGCGTCGGCCAACTCCACCAGGGCATCTTGACGGCAGCGGGCAAAGGCCTTCACTTCGGCGCCATCGAGACCACCTTCGAGAACCATCGGCGCTTCGGCAAGCCGTGGCGGATCGGCCGGGAAGTCCATGCGGATCACGCCGTCAGGATCCGTGCGGCACGACAGCACGCCACTGCGGGTGTCAAAGTGCGGTGAACCTCCCAGGACGCGTGTGGTGGCCAGGGTGGCATGGCCGCAGAGGTCGATCTCCATGGTCGGGCTGAACCAACGCAAGTCGTATCCGCCGTCGGGGCGGGCGACGCAGAAGGCGGTCTCGGAGAGCGCCATCTCGGCCGCCACTGCTTGCATGAACTGCGGATCGGGGAATTGCTCCACCATGGCCACCGCCGCCGGGTTACCGGTGAAGGGCCGGTCGGTGAAGGCGTCGACGACAACGAGCTCGAGCGTCATGGCGGGCAAGGCTACGTCACCACCTGACGCCGGATTCGCCCGTCTGCCAGGATGACACCGTGGCCAGCACGACCGGCGAAGATGGCGAAGTGGCGGCCACCAGTCGCTACCCGCTTTGCAATGCGGACGAGCGCGAGGGTCAGCGCCTGTCCCTGCTTCAAAAACTCGGTGACCCGATAACGGTGCGATGGTTCGAGCGTCTCGGGGTGGGGCCGGGATGGCGCTGCGTCGAGCTCGGCGCCGGCGGCGGCTCGATCGCCGAGTGGCTCTCCGACTGCGTGGGGCCGACGGGCAGAGTCACGGCCGTCGACCGCGACACGAGCCTTCTCGAGCCTCTGGCCGCCAGCCGGGCCAACGTCGAAGTGGTGAAGGGCGACCTCTGCGAGTTGGAGCTCCCCGAGTCCCGCTTCGACCTGGTGCACTCTCGTTCGGTCCTCATGCACGTCCCGTGTTCCGACCGCGTTCTCGAGCAGGCGGTGCGCTGCCTGGCCCCCGGCGGGCGGGTCTTCTTCGAGGAGACCGACGGGGCGCCGGGCCAAGAGCTATCTGACGCGCCGGAGCCCTACCGGGCGGTGTTCGGGCCGATCCTGGCCCGCTGGACCTGGGCGCGCAGCATCGCCGACACCTTGCGCCGGCTCGGGCTGGCCGACGTAGAGGACGACGTGCGCCAGGACCCGCTTGAGGGCGGCACCGACAAGTCGGAATTCTGGAAGTTCACCCTCGGCTCGGTCGCCGAGCTCCAGGAGAAAGCGCTGTCCTCCGAAGAGCGAGCGGCGGAGCTCCGCTCCCAGGGCCTGGATCCCGGCGAGCTGCTCCGCGAGCTGCCGGCCATGCTTGCCCTGCTCGACGACCCGGGCTTCTCGGTGCCCTTCACCGCCCGTCACCGAGTCACCGGCCGCCGGCCGGCCTGAACGAGGCGAAGCCGAGCGGCTCAGCCGGTACCCAGTCGAGCAGACCCTCTACTGGGTGAGGCTCAGGAAGCGCTCCCAGCGCTTCTTGTCACGCAAGGCCACCTGGCGCCGCTCGGTGTCCTCGCCGGCCTGCTCGAGCTCCTCCTCGGCGACTCGCAGGCGTTCCCGCAGATCGGCGGCGTCGAGCTCTTCGATTCGATGGGCCTCCTCCACCAGCAGCAGGGCGTGGTTGCCGCCGACCTGCAGGTACCCCTCGGCCTGAGCGAAGCGCAGCACGTCGGTTTCGGTCGTGTACAGCCGCAGCTCGGTGGGCTCGAGCGTCGCCAGGAGCGGCGCGTGCCTGGACAGGATGCCGATCTGACCGAGCGTGGTGCGCGTGGAGACCATCTCCACCTCGCCGCTGAAGACCTCGCCCTCCGGTGTGAGGACCTCCACGGGGAACTTGGCGTGCGCCACCTCAGTTCTCTGCCTCTCCGCGGCTGTCGCGGACCACCTCGTCGATCGGCCCCTTCATGTAGAAGGCCCTTTCGGGGAGGTCGTCGTAACGCCCCTCGAGGATCTCCTTGAAGCCCCGGACCGTTTCGGCGACCGGCACGTAGACACCCGGGGTGCCGGTGAACTGCTCGGCCACGTGGAAGGGCTGGGAGAGATACCGCTCCAGCTTGCGGGCCCGTCCGACCGTCACCTTGTCCTCGTCCGAGAGCTCGTCGATCCCGAGGATGGCGATGATGTCCTGGAGCTCCTTGTAGCGCTGCAGTACCTGCTTGACCTCGTTGGCCACGCGGAAGTGCTCCTCCCCCACGATCTCGGCCTTGAGGATGGTCGAGGTCGAGTCGAGCGGGTCGACGGCCGGGTAGATGCCCTTCTCGGCGATCGACCGCGACAGCACGGTGGTGGCGTTCAGATGGGCGAACACGGACGCCGGGGCCGGGTCGGTCAGGTCGTCGGCGGGCACGTAGATGGCCTGCACGCTCGTCACCGATCCCCGGCGGGTGGAGGTGATGCGCTCCTGGAGCTCGCCCATCTCGGAGTCCAACGTGGGCTGGTAGCCGACCTGCGAGGGCATCCGCCCCAGCAGGGCCGACACCTCGGAGCCGGCTTGGACGAAGCGGAAGATGTTGTCGATGAAGAGCAGAACGTCCTGCCCCTCCTGGTCACGGAAGTACTCCGCCATGGTGAGGCCGGTGAGCGCCACGCGCATGCGGGCGCCGGGCGGCTCGTTCATCTGCCCGAAGACGAGCATCGTCTTCTCGAGCACGCCAGACTCCTTCATCTCCAGCCACAGGTCGTTGCCCTCGCGCGAGCGTTCCCCCACGCCGCAGAAGGCCGACAGGCCACCGTGCTCCTGCGCCAGGTTGTGAATGAGCTCCTGGATGATGACGGTCTTGCCCACACCGGCGCCGCCGAAGAGCCCGACCTTCCCCCCCTTGGCATAGGGAGCCAAGAGGTCGATCACCTTGATGCCGGTCTCGAAGATCTCCGTGGTCGGGGTCACCGCTTCGATGGTGGGAGCGTCGCGATGGATCGGCCAGCGCTCGACCCCCTCTTCCAGCGGAGCACCGAGGTCGATCGGCTCGCCCAGCAGGTTGAAGATCCTCCCCAGGGTGACCCGGCCCACCGGGACGGTGATCGGGGCCCCGGTGTCGATCACCTCGGCCCCACGGGCCAGGCCGTCGGTGGCATCGAGGGCCACGGCCCGGACGCGTTCGTCCCCGAGGTGCTGCTGCACCTCGCACACCAGGTACTCGTCCTCCGCCGCGCCGATGTCCAGGTCCTCTTCGCTTCGCTCGGCCCGGGGCCGGCGCACCTTTATGGCGTGGTCGATCTCGGGGAGCCGCTCGGAGAACACCGCCTCGATCACGACGCCCTGGATGGCTTCGATCCGGCCGACGTTCTCGGTACGGTCGCGGGCCGCCGGGGCTTCTTCTGTGACTGCCATGTCGTTTTTCCAGTCCTTCTGCTAGCGGAGCCCTTCGGCCCCGGCGACGACTTCCATGATCTCCTGTGTGATCTCGGCCTGGCGCGCCCGGTTCATCTGCAACGTCAAGGTGTCGATCAGCTCGGTGGCGTTGTCGGAGGCTTGGCGCATGGCCGTCATCCGCGCCCCGTGCTCCGACGCCGTCGACTCGAGCAGTGCGCGGTAGATCGAGATCTCGACGTAGTCGGGGACGAGCCTGCGCAGCACGGCGGCGGCGTCCGGCTCGTATTCCGGCACCACCCGCCGCTG
>DATHCF010000150.1:0-6336 GCA_035319705.1 Acidimicrobiales bacterium
AGCAATTGGCGGAAGTACAGACGGTCGTCGCTCATCTCGCCGGCAAGGGTACCGGCCGCGCCGTCAGCGATAGACCTTGCGGGGGAAGATCCCGTGGGGGCCCGCCACCCGGTCGAGGAACAGCAGGCCGTCGAGGTGGTCGATCTCGTGCTGGACCACCCGCGCCTCGAAGGCGTCCACCTCCATCTGGAGGCGCTCGCCATCGAGGCAGGTCCCCACCACCACCAGCCGGGTGGCCCGGGCCACGTCGCCGGTGAGGTCGGGAACGCTCATACATCCTTCTCGGCCGGTCTCCGGGGCCTCGGAGGACACCACCTGCGGGTCGAACAGCACGAAGGCGCCGTGACACGAGCGGGCCTTCGGGTGCCCGGTCACGTCGACGGCGAAGGCACGTCGGCCCACGCCGATCTGGGGCGCGGCCAGGCCCACGCAGGCCGGCGACGCCCGCATGGTGTCGAGCAGGTCGGCGGCGAGGGAGCGGACCTCGTCGTCCAAGTCGCCCACGGCCGAGGAGGGCGTGCTCAGCACGGCGCTGGGCATCCGCAGCACGGGACGGACGGGCATCGCTTTCCGGCGCGGGAGGGTGCGGGCCCTACAGGGTGTCGGCGTCGTCGGGATGCACGCTGCAGTGGACCCCCAGGGCCTCGGCCGCGGCCCGCACCTGTTCGGCTGCGCCGGCGGGATCGGGGGCGGCGGGGAGGCTCACCCGCAGTGTCATCACGTACACCGGCTCGTCGGCTGAGCCCACCAGGTGCGTGGCCAGGTCCACCACGTTGCCGCCCACGTGCTCGAGCGCCGAGGCGACGCCGTGGACGATGCCGGTGCGATCGGCGCCGTGCACCGAGACGGTCCAGGGCACGGTGCGGACGGCCTCGGCGCCTGCGGGAGCGTCGGCGAGTGCCCGCACAGACAGCTGCAGGTCCAAACGCTCGGCCACAGGGGAGAGTGCGGTCTCGAGCGCACCGACGTCGACGCCGGTGCCGGCCGACACCACCAGCAGGACGGCGAAGTAGCCCTGCAGGATGGTCATGGTCGAATCCTCGAGGTTGCAGCCGAGGTCGACCAGCGCCCCGCTCACCGCCGCCACGATGCCCGGGCGGTCGGCGCCGACGGCACTGAGGCAGAAGCGCGGCATCGGCTCGAGACTCTACGCTGAGACCCCCGGCGGAAGGCGGAGGGGGACGACCGTGGACCAGCGATACACCGTGGCCGGGATGCTGCGGGCCAACGCCGCGTCGGTGGGCGACCGGACCATGTTCCGCTTCGACGGGAGAAGCGTGACCTGGGCGGAGCACTACGGGCGCGCCGGGCAGGTGGCCGAAGCGCTGGCTGCCGAAGGGCTGCGCAGCGGCGATCGCGTCGCCTTCCTCGACCGCAACGGCATCGAGTACTTCGAGGTGCTCTTCGGCGGCGCGCTCATGGGCGCGGTGAACGTGGCCGTCAACTGGCGCCTGTCCCCCGCCGAGATGGCGGCCGTCGTCGACGACGCTCGGGCATCGGTGCTCGTGGTCCACCCCGACTACCTGCCGTGCCTAGCCGAAATGGACAGCGCCTTGCCGTCCGTCCGGCGCGTGGTGGCGCTCGGAGACCCGAAGTTGCACGGCGACGCCGGTGGTGCGTCGGACCTGGCCCGGAGGGTCGACTACCAGTCGTGGATCGGCGCCCACCAGGGCCGCGACCCCGGACACGCCGGCGCCCCCGACGAGGTCTCGTTGCAGCTGTACACCTCGGGGACGACCGGACTGCCCAAGGGCGTGATGCTGGCCAACAGGAACCTGGCCACCGTGTTGTCCGAGGCGGCGCCGCAGACCTTCGAGATGGACGAGGCGACGGTCAACCTGGTGGCCATGCCGCTGTTCCACATCGGCGGATCCGGCTGGGCACTGGCCGGCATGTCCGACGGTGGCGTGTCGGTGCTCGTGCGCGACCTCGACCCGGCGGCGCTCGTGGGGCTCATCGGCAAGGAGCGGATCACCCACGCCTTTCTGGTCCCGGCCGCACTCATGGCCCTGTTGGCCGTTCCCGGAGTGCAGCAGGGCGACTACTCGAGCCTGCGGATGATGGTCTACGGGGCCTCGCCGATTTCCGAGGACGTGCTCGTGCGGGCCATGGACGTGTTCGAGTGCCAATTCGTGCAGGTGTACGGCTTGACCGAGACGTCGGGCGCCATCGTCCGCCTCGACCCGGAGGACCACGACCCCACCGGCCCGCGGCGCCGGCTGCTCCGCGCCGCCGGCAAGCCCTTGCCGGGAGTGGAGCTAAGGATCGTGGACCCCGACAGTGGAAACGACGCAGCGACCGGGACAGTGGGCGAGGTGTGGACCAGGTCGGCGTACAACATGCTCGGCTACTGGGAAAAGCCGGCCGACACCGCCGCCACCTCGCTCCCCGACGGATGGCTCCGCACCGGCGACGCCGGGTACCTCGACGAGGAGGGCTATCTCTATCTCCACGACCGGATGAAGGACATGATCATCTCCGGTGGCGAGAACATCTACCCGGCCGAAGTGGAGAACGTGCTGCTCGCACATCCGGCGGTGGCCGACGCCGCGGTGATCGGCGTGCCCGACGAGCGGTGGGGCGAGACGGTGAAGGCCATCGTGGTGGCGGCGCCGGGCGCCACCATGGAGCCCGAGGCGGTGATGGACTTCTGCCGTCAGCACCTGGCCCACTACAAATGCCCGACCTCGGTCGAGCCGGCCGAGTCGCTCCCGCGCAACCCGTCCGGCAAGATCCTGAAGCGCCAACTGCGGGAGCCCTACTGGCAAGGACGCGATCGTCGCATCCACTGAAGCGTTTCGCGGGCGTCGGGCGCCGGCGCCTCAGAACAGCGCTTGCCCGGGATCCTGCTCTTCCGGTTGCTCCAGGGTGTCATCGTCCCAGTCTTCCAGCGACTCGTCCTCGAGATCCTGGTCCTCGACGTCCTCGATCTCGTCTTCGTCGGCTTCTTCGTCTTCGTCGGCGCCTCCGTTCTCGCCGCCGAGGCCGGCGTCGGCATCCGGTACGGTCTGCTTGACAGCAGGGCGGCTGTTGGCCACCGATTCCAAGCGCGGCGCCAGCTCCTCGACCTGCATGCGGGTCTGGCGTAGCCGGCGATCGAGCTCGTCGACGATGGCAGTGGCGCGCTCGAGGCGTGACACCAGCTGGTCGACGTCCACCTCGCGCTGTTCGAAGAAGGACACGATCTCGTCGAGCTCCCGGCTGGCTTGTGTGTAGCTGAGATCGGCGATGGGGACCGCCTCGGAGCCGGGCTTGTCGCGTGGACTCGTCACCGGGGTTCCTCCGTCGTCCTCGGCGAGCCAGGCTCGACGGAGTCGACTCGCGAGTGTACGGAACCGTCGGCAAAGCGGGTGTGCAAGCGCTGACCCACGCGCAGCGAGCTCACCGAGCGGACGATGCGTCCGTCGTCGTCGAGGGTCAGCGAGTAGCCACGCTCGAGCTGGCGCTCGAGGTCATAGGCGCCGATCAGACGGCGCAACGAATGGAGGCGCTCCTCGTGACGATCCACCGCCGCCACCGACAGTGTCCCGAGGCGGCCGACCCGTCGCTCCAGCAGGGCCCGACCGTCTTCCACGTGGCGATGGGCGTGGACGCCGAGGCGTCTGGCATGCCCGACGATGCGCTCGCCGTGGTGGCGCAGCTGGCCACGGGCTGAACCCACCAGCCGCCGACGGGCGTGGAGGTGCCCGGTGCGCGCCTGCTCCACGGCCTCGACGGCGCGGCGCCGAAGACGGACGCCGGCGTCGGCCACCGTCTCGTGGAAGGCGGCGACCCGTCGCACCAGCTCCTGGCCACAGGCCGTAGGGGTGATGAATGCCCTGTTGGCGACGAGGTCGGTGACCGACTGGTCGCCTGTGTGCCCGATACCGGTCCAGATCGGCAGAGGATGATCGGCCACTGCCCGAGCCACGATCTCGGTGTCGAAGGCAGCGAGGTCGGCTTTGGCCCCTCCTCCCCTCACCACCACGGTGAGATCACATGCGCTGCGCGCCACCGCGGCCAAGGCGGCGGCGATGGAGGCCGGTGCTCGAGGACCCTGGACCTGCACCGGCGCCAGTCGCACGACGAAGGCCAAGCCGGAGCCGGCCAGCTGCCCCAGGAAGTCCTCGAAACCCTCGGTTCGGGGGCTCGCCACCAACCCCACCACCAGCGGGACCTCTGGTACAGGGAGGCCGGCATTACGGCGAAGTAGGCCCTCGGTCTCCAGCGTCTTGAGGAGAGCGGCCCGCTGAGCGGCCATCCGGCCCAGAAGGGCGGAGACGTCGATCTCCGCGGCGACGAAGTTCACCTGGGAGCGAGCGGCGTACAGCTCGACACGGCCGCGCAGGGTCACCACCATTCCCGGCTGCAAGGTGACCCCTTGACCGGCCAGCATCCGGCGAATCGGGCCCCAGGTCGTTCGCCAGCAGTTGACCTTGAGCACGGGACGCTCGCGGCCCCGGGAACTGTCCGGGTCGACCAGGTCCATGTAGCAGTGGCCGCTGCGGTGGTCGGAAATGGTTTGGATCTCGCCTCGGACCCATACGCCCCGCCCCCGCGGGAACATGCCGCCCAGGGCCACCTGGACCTGTGCCAGCAGGGAGGCGATGGAGAGCGCATCGGAACGCTCGTCGGGAAAAAGCCCCTGCACCTGTGCATCCGTTCGGGTCACCGCCTCAACCCTATCGAGGGGGTGTGAGGACCAGAGGGTCCTGGCAAACTGGTGATGACGGTGAGCCGGCCGGGTGGTCGCGGCTCGGGCCCGCTTCGGCGGGGACCGGGTCGAGGAAGGTCGGGGCTCCACAGGGCAGGGTGCTGGCTAGCGGCCAGTCGGGGTGACCCGCAGGAAAGTGCAACAGAGAGCAGACCGCCGATGGTGGGTCGCAGACCCGCACAGGCAAGGGTGAAACGGTGCGGCAAGAGCGCACCAGCGACCGGGGTGACCCGGTCGGCTTGGTAAACCCCACCCGGAGCAAGGTCAAACGTGGGAGACGAACGGCCCGTTCGCTTCCTGAGAAGGAGGCACTCCCCAGGTAGACCGCTCAGATGGATGGCCACCGGCACCTCGTACGAGGTGCTACAGAACCCCGCCTACAGGCCGGCTCACCGCCACCTGACCTGTGACCTGGGACTTCTGTGTCCTGAGTGCCGTCTTGTCCGCAGAAAGTCCGCGAGACAACTGAAAGCGTCGGGAGACGACGGGAATGACAGAAGGCCCGAGCCGAGTGATCACCATGGGCCTTGGGGCCGTGGGCAGGGTCAGGGCCGGTGGCGATACCGGATGGTTCTGGAGGTACGGGGTACAGGCCGAGGGGGGTGGGGTAACCGGCATTTGCGCTCGGTCTGACCGGCCCAGAGAGTCGGTCCGGCGGGACATTTTCGGGTGCCCGGGATTCGACAGGACCAACGGCCCTATCTCCCTCGGCCAGTCCTGGGCACCTTGGTGTCATGATCGACACTTGACGTTTGCCCAAGCCAGGGTGGGCGTTCGGGCTTCGAAACTGCGTCTCTTCTTCCAAGGAGCGAGTCGTGCCAGACATTCTCAATGACGCTCCAGACGGCTACCGAGATCTCTTGCGGGAATCCCTGACCGCAGTGCTGACGACCATCGACGTAGACGGCCACCCTCGCTCGGCAGCTGTCTGGTTCTTCGTCGACGACGATGGGCAGTTGAAGGGCTCAACATATTCCGACCTGTACCAGTTCAAGGATCTGCGCCGCAATCCGAGATGCAGTTTGTTGATCATCGACTTCAGCGATCCGTTCCGCACTCTTGAGGTCCGTGCCACGGCCGAGCTCACCGAGGACTTCGACAGCAGTGCCGTGCGCAAATTGGCGCACAAGTACGGAGTCGACCCAGCCGAGGCCCCTCCCCGCCACGACCGCTACACGATCACTTACCACCCACGACAGTTGCTTGGGCGTCGCTTCTGGGCGGAACAATTCCTGCAGGGACAGGGCACTGAGCAGTAATGAAGAGGGCCGTGCACTCGAAGCGGAACCTCTACGTACAGCGCTTAAATGCTGAGATCTTCGGTAAATGACGCACTCCGAGCGAGGCAGGTCACTTTCACAGCGGCGGCGATCACCGGAGAGACAGAAAGAGACCCCGTCAGCATCCCAATCGGCCGGAGCTGCCCAGCACGCACCGAACGAAAGCACGCGGACCGTACTCGTTTCTCTCGGGGCGGGCCTTGGGGTCGCCCTTGCCAAACTCGGTGCAGCTATTTTCACTGGTTCAACCGCTCTGGCCGCTGAGGCCGCACATTCACTCGCCGACACCAGCAATGACCTGTCTCTGTTCGTGGGTCAGCGTCGCAGCAGCCGCCCTCCCGACGACCAACATCCTTTGGGGTA
>DATHCF010000151.1:0-2116 GCA_035319705.1 Acidimicrobiales bacterium
CAGGCGCCCGGAGCAGGCAGCGGCGGCCAAATTGACCTCCAACCTGTTGCTGCTCGACGGTCTGGTGGCGTTGGCCGAGGCGTTCGCCGTGGGGACCGCCGGCGGGCTGAGCGAGGAGCAGTTGCGCGAGCTGCTGACCGAGAGCCCGCTCGTGGCGCCGGCGCTGCGCAATCGCTTCGAGGCGGTGCTGACCGGCAAGCTCGACTCCTGGTGGACGACGGCGCTCGGGGCCAAGGACGCCTCGTTGGCTCTGGCCCTGACGGCGTCGGAGGGCGAAACCCTGCCGCTCACCACCGCCGCGCTCGGCGTCTACCGCGCCGTCATCGCCGCCGGCAGAGGTGACGAAGACATCGCCGCCGTACGCGACCTCTACCTCTCGTGAGGTTCTTCGTAGAGTTGGACGGGTGAGCGATGACCTGGCGAGGCGGATGTGGCGCGTGTTCGAACCGGTCCACGCCGCCGCCTACTTCGCCCCGGAGACGGCCGAGGCGTATCGCCGCTGCGGGCTCAAGGGCTTCTGGATGGGCTATTTCGCCGCCCGGGCCGCACCGATGGGAGCGGTGTCCGCCGCCGTGGTCGAAGCGATCTTCTACAACTTCGCGCCGCGCCGCGTGCGCCGGGCCATCCCCGACGCGTGGAGCTTCGCCACCCCCGCGGCGGTTCTCGACGCCCGGCAGCGTGCGACCACGGCCGCCCTGGCCCGGGTGATTCCCTCCGACGGGGAACAGCTGCAGCGCGCCGTGGAGCTCGCCGCGGGAGCGGTGAGCGGTCTCGAGTTCCGGGGCCGGCCGCTGGCGGCGGCCAATGCCGCTCTGGAGCTCCCCGCCCACCCGCTCACCGCCCTGTGGCAGCTGTGTACGGTCTTGCGCGAGCACCGTGGCGACGGGCATGTGGCGGCCCTTCTCGACGCCGAGCTCGACGGGCTGGAAGCGCACGTCACTCTGGCCGGTACCGGGGCGGTGCCGCGCGCCGTGCTGCAGCCGGCGCGCGGCTGGAGCGACGAGGAGTGGCAGCGCGCCGAGGAGCGCCTTCGCCGTCGCGGGCTGCTTGCCGACGACGCGACGCTCACTACCGAGGGGACCGAGCGCCGCCGTGCCGTCGAAGCGGCCACCGACCGTCTGGCCCGCTTCCCCTGGGACGCCGTGGGCGCGGCGCGAACCGAGGAGCTGCACGACCTCCTCGAGCCGTGGTCCACGGCGCTGGCGGCCGCCGGCATGCTGCCCGTCGTGAACCCCATGGCGCTCCCGGTACGGGCGCCGGCCGACGGCTGAGCGGCCGCTGGCCGGCGGGTCACGAGGCGAGCAGTTCGGGCGCGTCCTCCGGCTGCAGGGCGGCGGAAAGCACGTCGTCCATGGTCTCGGCCAAGGTGAAGGTCACCTGCCGGCGGACGGCGTCCGGCACGTCCTCGAGATCCGGGCCGTTGCGGACCGGCAGGACCACATGCGTGAGCCCGGCCCGATGGGCGGCCAGCACCTTCTGCTTCACCCCACCGATGGGAAGCACCCGCCCCTGCAGGGTGACCTCGCCGGTCATGCCCACCGCTGGGCGCACCGGGCGGTCGGTGAGCAGGCTCACGAGCGCCGTGGTCATGGTCACGCCGGCGGAGGGGCCGTCCTTCGGCACCGCACCGGCCGGGACATGAAGGTGGAAGCGCTTGCCGGCGAAGCGCGCCGGGTCGACGCCGAGCTCCGCCGCGTGCGAGCGCACGTAGGAGAGGGCGATCTCCGCCGACTCCTTCATCACATCGCCGAGCTGGCCGGTCAGGGTGAGCCCCTCGGTACCGTCCATGGCGGTGGCCTCGATGAACAGCACGTCGCCGCCGGTGCCGGTCACGGCCAGTCCGGTGGCCACCCCCGGCACGGCGGTGCGGTCGGCCGCCTCGAAGAAGAACTTCGGGCGCCCGAGCCAGGCGCGCACGTCGGGGCCGTCGACCACCACCGGCGCGCTCTCCTCACCGGAGGTGAGCTTGGTGGCGACCTTGCGCAGCAGCCGTCCCAGCTCGCGTTCGAGGTTCCGCACGCCGGCCTCGCGGGTGTAGTCGGCCGACACCTGCCGCAGCGCGTCGTCGGTCAACTGCACCTCCTCTGCGCCGAGCGCGGCACGCTCCAACTGACGC
>DATHCF010000152.1:0-3030 GCA_035319705.1 Acidimicrobiales bacterium
CCCATGCCCGGGGTCACCGGCCGCCTGGTGGCCGACGCCGTGGCCCAGGCCCACCCCGAGCTCGAGCTGCACTACGTGGCCAATCGCTCGGAGCTGCGCGAGGCGGTGTCAGGGCTGCTGCGCCCGGGAGATCTGTGTCTCACCCTGGGGGCCGGGGACCTCACCGCCCTGCCCGACGAACTGATGGCCGACAGCGAATGGTGAGCGGGGCCGGCCCACTGGGCGAGCCCGTCGAGAAGCTGCACGACTCCCTGCAGCGCGTCGTCGGGGATCGGGTGCGGCGACAGGCGCCTTTCGGGGCGCGCACCACCTACCGGGTGGGAGGCAGGGCGGCGTTGTGGCTGGAGGCGGAGAAGGCGGCGGACCTCATGGCCGTGCACCGGGCGCTGGCGGAGGTGAGCTTCGCCGTGCCGGTGGTGGTGGTGGGAAAGGGCTCGAACCTGTTGGTGGCCGACGCCGGCTTCCCAGGTCTGGTGGTCGCACTGGGCGGCGCCTTCGACGAGGTGTCGATCGACGCCGGCCGGCAGTTGGCGCGTGCGGGCGGTGCCGTGGGACTGCCGGTGCTCGCCCGCCGCACCGCAGCCCTCGGGCTGCGCGGGCTCGAGTGGGCGGTGGGCGTACCCGGGTCGGTGGGCGGGGCACTGCGCATGAACGCCGGAGGACACGGCGCCGCCACGGCCGACGTCCTCGCGCGCTACGGCCTGTTCGACCTCGCCGCCGGAAACGCCGAGGAGCACGAGGCGGCGGACTTCCACCCGGCGTACCGCCGTTCGTCGGTGAAAGACGGCGACGTGGTGTGCTGGGCGGAGTTCGCCCTGCAGCGTGGCGAGCGGCGTGACGCCGAGGCTCTGGTGTCGGAGATCGTGCGCTGGCGACGCCGGCACCAGCCGGGCGGCTCGAACGCCGGCTCGGTCTTCCAGAACCCCACCGGCCAGGCGGCGGGGGAGTTGATCGAACGATGCGGGCTCAAAGGACGCCGGGCCGGCAGCGCCGAGGTCTCCACCAAGCACGCCAATTTCATCCAGGCCGACGACGGGGGATCGGCTGACGACGTGCGGGCCCTCATCGAGCTGGTGCGCGCCGAGGTGGCCGAGCACACCGGTGTCCGTCTCGTGCCCGAGGTCCATCTTGTCGGCTTCCCGGACCAGCCCCTCCCCCTGGTCGGACGTGCCGGTGACGCCGGCGAACCCTCGACCTTCACTAGAGGTCGAGGATGACGACGGCGACGGCGGCGCGCCGTCCGATCGTCCACCCCCGCATCGGACGAAGACGCGCCGCGGTGACGAGGGAGCGGGGGCGGCGCCGCCTCCGGCTGTTCGTGGCGGGCCTGGTGATCGTGGCCCTCGGCGTGGGTGCCCTGGCGGTGGGCCACTCCGCGCTGCTGTCGGCCCGGCACGTGGAGGTCACCGGTGCCCGGCACACCCCGGTTTCCGAGGTGATGGCGGTCACCGCCCTGGGGCGCCACCCCCCGCTGCTGGACGTGGACCCCAGCGCGCTCGAGCAGCGGATCGAGCAGCTGCCCTGGGTGCGAAGTGCCAGGGTGTCGCTGGGCTGGCCGGACGCCGTGCACGTCGCGCTGCAGGAGCGTGTGCCGGCCGCCGTCACCGCAGGCGTTGGAGCGCAGCGCGGACAATGGGCGCTCGTCGACGGCACCGGACGCGTGCTCGGCTACGTCTCGTCGATTTTGTCGACGACGCCGGCCCTTCCGGTGCTGGTCACGCCGTCCTCACCAGGACAACCGGGTTCCACCTTGCGCGCCGGCGCTACCCCGGCACTGGCAGTGGTGCGCGCCGTGGCCGGCCAGCTTCCGCTCGCCGTGCGCAGCGTGATCGGCGCGTCCGGCGGGACGGTGACGCTGGAGCTCACCCGCAACGTGCAGGCAAAACTCGGAACCACACAGCTGTTGGCCGCCAAGGTGGCCGCGCTGCGCAGCGTGCTGGTTGGAGCGCCGCCGCCGGGTCCCGAGGTGATCGACGTGACGGTGCCGAGCGAGCCCACCGTGGCTCCTGCGCCCGCTTGACCGCTACCAAGTGCGGCCGTAGGGTGACCCTCGACATCAGTCAAGCTGTGGTCGAGAGTAAGGCCATCGGTTGGCGGCGCTGACTTTCCCGTTCAACGCATCGGAAACGCATTCAGAAACGGGTACCCAGAGGTTTGTCGTGGAACGAGGAGTGTCCATGTCGATGAGTGGCCCTGCACAGAGCAGCTACTTCGCAGTGATCAAGGTCGTCGGTGTCGGCGGTGGTGGCGTCAACGCCGTGAACCGGATGATCGAGGCGAACCTGCACGGCGTCGAGTTCATCGCCATGAACACCGATGCACAGGCACTGCTCATGAGCGACGCCGATCTCAAACTCGACATCGGCCGGCAACTCACCCGGGGACTGGGCGCCGGTAGCGATCCGGAGATCGGCCGCCAGGCAGCCGAGGAACACCGCGCCGACATCGAAGAGGCGCTCAAGGGTGCGGACATGGTGTTCATCACCGCCGGCAAGGGCGGCGGCACCGGCACGGGCGCCGCTCCCGTGGTGGCCGAGGTGGCCCGTTCGCTCGGCGCCCTCACCATCGGCGTGGTGACCCGGCCGTTCTCCTTCGAGGGCCGCCGCCGTTCGGTCCAGGCCGAAGCCGGCATCGAGCGGCTCAAGGAGAAGGTCGACGCCATCATCATCATCCCGAACGACCGGCTGCTGAACGTCTCCAGCGAGAAGACGTCGATGGTCAACGCCTTCAAGATGGCCGACGAGGTCCTTCTCCAAGGCGTTCAGGGCATCACCGACCTCATCACCGTCCCGGGCCAGATCAACACGGACTTCGCCGACGTGCGGATGGTGCTCAACAACGCGGGCACCGCCATCATGGGGATCGGCGAGGCCACCGGTGAGGGACGGGCGGTCAACGCGGCGCGCGCGGCGATCACCAGCCCCCTGCTCGAGGCATCCATCGAGGGCGCCCGCGGCATCCTCGTCAACATCGCCGGTGGACCCGACCTCACGCTGTTCGAGGTGAACGAGGCCATGGAGATCATCCACG
>DATHCF010000153.1:0-17618 GCA_035319705.1 Acidimicrobiales bacterium
GACGACAATCGTGTCCACGCCGTCGCCCATCCCCGTGCCTTATCCCTCCTCCGGCGAGGCCGACCTGACCTTTGATGTGACGCTTCCCTCTCCGGTGCCGTCGGGCGGCGTGCAATTCACGGCCACGGTGCCCCCCGGGTATCCGGCGGGGACCTTCGTGGCCGCTGGTGGTCCGATCCAGGTATTGCTCAACGGGGTCAATCTCGATGTGAATGCCTTCGGTGACCAGTTCGGCCTGTTCTGCGACACCTTGGCCGCAGGAAGCGTGCCCACAGGCCTCTCGATCCAAGAGCCGTACACCGACATCGTCGAACCCCTTGTCACCACTGGAAGCGCCACCACCATTCCGGCCCAGCCTGGACCGCCGGGGGCCTACGAGCTGTACTGCCCGGGCACGCCGGTCGGAAACGTCGTCCTCAACGACGTGGAGACCGCGGGCACCATTCCGCAGACGCTGAGCGCTGGTCAGAGCTTCAATGTCACGGGTTACCAGACGACGGTGACCATTCCGCCAACTATCGCTTCAGCCGCTACCGCGTTGGGCAACACCTCCTTCAATGGAAGCGCCAGCACCACCCTCGACGCCAGCGGGGCAACGCCCTCATCGATCTCGACCGGCACCATGGACTTCGACGTCCCCATCCCGACGCCGGTGCCAACAGACGGAGTCACCCTCGTCGTGCCGTCGTCGCCCAGCACCATTGGGCCCTTCACGGCCACCGCGAGCGCTGTGACCATCGAGGAGGACTCGGTGATGAGTCTGACCCTCATCATCTCGGGCAATGCACTGAACCTGCGCTGCACGGCCTACCCCGACGACAGCCTTCCTACCGGCATCACCACCGCCAGCCCCTCTCAGCCGCCCATCTCCCCCGTGATCGCCACCTCAGGTCCTGCCCTGATCGTGAGCCCAGACTCCGAGCTGACCGGCGGCGAGAGCGTCACAGTGACGGGCAGCGGGTTCGCCGACAGTTCTCCTGGCAACATCCTGGAGTGCAACGAGACGCCGAACCAGCCCACCGTCGCCCTCGGTTCGCCAGTTAACGGCGACTTGCCAGTTGGATGCACGGCACCCTCCTACGGCCTGGTGACGACCTCGGCGACGGGGACGATCTCAAGCAGCTACGCAGTCACCGAAGGAACCGTGGGACCGCCCTGTGGCGCGTCGAACGATGTCATCACCAGCTGTCCGAGCACTGACAGCGCCGGTCAGGACCCAGCGACCGATGCCGCGAACTTTCCCTGCCCCCCCACCCCGACACAGCAGGCGGCCGGTGCAACCTGTGTTCTCCGCTACGGCGACGAGGCCGGTGACAATGCGACCGCCCCAATTTTCTTTTCCAACGAAACGACTCCACCACCGCCCACAACCGGTGGCACGGGGCCGTACGAGCTGTACTGCCCGGGCACGCCGGTGGGCACCGTGGCCCTCAACGACGCCACCACCACGGCAACCCTTTCTCCGGTGGACCCCACTACCGGTCAGCAGTTCTACGTCACCGGCTACCAGACGACGGTGAACCTACCGGCTTCAATCGTCAGCGCGGCAGCAGCATTGGCAAACACCTCCATATCTGGGACCGCCACGACGCAGCTCGATGCCATAGGGGCAACTCCGCCGACTCTTTCGTCAGGGACACTCAGTTTCGACACGCCGATCCCGAGTCCCGTGCCCGCTGACGGGATTGACCTCGTCATCCCCAGCCCCGCCATCTCGGTGGGACCTTTCACAGCCACCGGCGGGGCAATCTCGATCCAAGAAGACGCCAGTGCCAGCCTCACCTTGGACGTTTCGGGTAATGCACTGGCGTTGACGTGCACGGCCTATGCGGACGATTCGGTGCCCACTGGGATCACTACGTCTTCTCCGACCGGCTCACCGGTCGATCCGGTCGTCGCCGGCACCGCCGCCGAAACGTCCCCTTCCTCCTCCACTACGTCTTCGACCACCTCGACTACATCGGCAGCCACGACAACATCGCAATCGACTACGACCACGAGTGCTCGGGCAAGTACCACCTCGTCGACTGGCGCCACCACAAGCACCCAAGCGCTGGCAATCAAGTCCTCGAACACCATCTCGGCATCTTCTGGATCGCTCGCCTTCACCGGTTCCGGCTCAGGGCTCAGGCTGGCCACCACAGCAGGGGCCGCGCTGGTTCTGCTCGGGCTCTTACTCCTCGCCGTCTCGGATGTCCCTCGACAGCTTGTGCGTCGACTGGCATATGCACGAGTTCACCATCTACCAAAGGTCCGAAGAGGATCGCTGGGCCAGCCGAAAGGGTTGCTGAGCCGCTCTGGCGATGTTCCACGAGCGGCTCGCCAGGCGGGATTCAGGATGGTCGTCGCTGGCGGACGGTGGCTGATTGGACGCTGACCTCCCATCCCTTGGCAAGAGCTGCCCGAGCAAGGCTGGGGCTAGCCACTCATTGGTAATGCGCTGCGAAGTATCCGAGTGGACCGGGCTGGAAGTGATGCCGATTAGCACGCACCACTGTTGAGCCTGTTGGTCGGTATCAAGCAGGCTGAGGGATCCTGGGCGGGCTCGACCTCGCTCACCCGGATCGACCTGCCGCTCAGCCTGATCCAAAGAGGGACTGCCAATAACTCTTCTATGGCAAAGTGTTCGTTTCGAGGGCTTCGAGCTGACCGGAGCTGTAGTTGGTGACGAGAAGCTCATTACCATGCAGCGCCATCTCCCGAGGGAAGAGCCCGGCAGGAACATAGCCAAGCAGCGCCGACTTCCTGGCCAATGCTGCCTCGGTGTCAACCACAGCCAGATTTGCGCTCCCGGCGGTGCCGAACCGATTCGAGTCAGCGACGACGATCCGGGTGCCGTTGCTCACGATAGAAAGACCAACTGGTGCGGGTCCAATCTCTACATCCGCCACCAAGGCGTGCGAAGGATCTGAAACGAGCGAGGATGCTGAGAAGCCGAGCAAATCATCACTTCCCCGAGCGGTAACCCAGACCGTCTGTCCGTTTGATGACACTATTACCCGCACTGGGCTACACCCGGCTATGACGCTTGAGACGACCGAATCACCTGGATCGGTCTCTGCTTCCGACAGATTGATGACGCTCAGGGTGCCGTGACCTTGGACCGGTCCCTCGCTGGTGACATATAGCCACTGGCCGTTTGGCGATACGGCCATTCCAACTGGAGCAAGACCTAGCGGAATCATCCCCACAAAATCCTGAAGTCCGAACCCGTCTGGCAAGGCCTGGGCCAGGTTGAACACGGCGATCTCCGCAGAATCCTCCAGAGTGACGAAAGCGAACCGGTCATTGGGAGATACGGCGACCTCGATTGCTCCACCTCCCACAACTTCCCGAAGGGTCCCGACCGCCGAATCACCGCCAGATTCCAGCCGAGCGGTGTCAAGGACAACTATGCCGGTGTCGTCAGCAACGAGAAGATACCTGCCGTCGTTGGTCAGGGCTTCCCCCAAGGGCATCCCGGTAATAGGGACTTGGAAGTCGATGATTGAGGAGGACGCCCTGTTGGCGAGCACGACGATCAAGCCGGTTGAAGATGTGACACCGCTCGAACTGGTCGATACGAATGACCATCTCCCGTTCGCTGTGGTCACAACGCCAAAAGGAGAACCGGGTACAGCAGTCATGGCCGTTCGGACATGGGTCAAGCTGGGGCCGCTTGCGCCCGCGGTACTGCAACCAACGTCGTTTGCCGAAGTGCCTGCGCCTGAGCTTTGACGTATCGAGGGCAAACTCGAAGCGGAGGGTTTGTAGGTGGGAGAACATCCCGAAACCATCGTCGCCGTCAGTGCTAGGGCAATGCCGAGAGTGCAGCGCAACCACACGACAGACCTCCCCTAACGGACGGCTTGTCGCTCAGGCTAGGTCTATTAAGCCCTGCGTAGCTCGAGCTGGTTGCCCGGTCGGCTCTCCCGTGACCCACCGGCGACGCCGCTGCCAAGGTCAGGCGTTTACCAGGCAATGCCCTCATCCGCCCGGAAACGCTGGCGGGCTCAAGTGGTATCGAATTGCGCTACAGGCGATACGTGCCGGAGTGCGCTACCTGCCGATGGGGCTACCCCGCTCGGGAACAATGGCGCTGAGCAATGTCGGGCGGTTTCCACCCTTCAGGGCCATCGGGTAGAACATGCCATGCGACTGAGTGAAGACGTGCGTGCCGCGTTGACCGCCGGCCACCTGGCCCATCTGGTCACGCTGGATCCCGATGGATCACCCCAGGTCACCATCGTATGGGTGGGCCTGGAAGAAGATGAGATCGTGGCCGGCCACCTTGGAGTGTGGCGCAAGGTCGCCAACATGCAGCGAGACCCGCGGGTGGTGCTCTCCATGGAAACGGGAGGCCCTGCGGCCAATGGTCTCGCTGAGTACCTGGTTGTCCACGGCACGGCCCGTATCACTGAGGGTGGCGCACCCGAACTCCTACAACGGCTGGCTCACGTGTACCTCGGTCCCGATGTGAAGTTTCCTCCCATGGAGACCCCACCACCCGGCTACATCACCAGGATCACACCGGAACGTGTGGGCGGGGTCGGACCCTGGCGGAGCTAGCGAGTGGTTCTGGGAGGGGCCCCCTGCCCGGCAATTACCAAGCAGAGCAATCCTGAACGGGTTCGGCCCAGGTGACCTGGCCAACGTTCTTTGGTCCGGCCAAACCCAAGCCGGGGCAGTTGCGATCGGTCGACGGGCGCCATGACGCTACTGGCGCCCTTCGTTATGAAATTCCTCGTCGGGATCCAGAACGCCGAATAGGGCAGTCTCCCACGGGCCGTTGAAACTGGTTCTCGTTATTCTGGCGCTAAACGCGGAAGGCGCGCGCGATATCGTGCGATTTGGCGAGAGCGGTTGACCGATCGCCAACCGGCACTTCTACCAAATGAACGGTATGAGACGCCTTCTGCCGCGAGCGTAGTCGTCATAGCCCGAAAGGCTTGCGAGCAACTCGCGCTCCTCTCCCGCGATGCGGGCAGTGATGCCGAAAAGCGGAATGACCGAGCAGATCGCGAAGCTGAGTGGATTGCCTGTGCTGAGCCCCACGCCCACCATCTCCAACCACTGCCCGGCATAGCTTGGGTGACGAAGCCAACGGTACGGCCCGGAAGCAACGACGATCTGATCAGGTTGTACGACGACGTGGCCCACGAAATACTCGCCGAGGGTTTTGATCGACCATTGCCGTGAGCAGGTCGTCTTCCTGATTCCCGATTGAATATGGAGCCCGGACCGGTGAGGAGATGGCGGCCTGGGGTGGCCTTGACACTTACGCTCATCGTGGCGTGGGTCTACAGGTATCTCCTTGTCGAGGTGATGTGGGCGGTGAGCGGAGGCGTTCGAGGTCGCCTCAGGCTTCGACCCGCCGGCCAGCAGTCCCAACGAGCATCAGACCCATGAACTGACGCCAGGTGGACCGACCGCTAGTGCCGGATCAGGGAACGCTGACTGCAGCGACTACCGGCCGAGATCACGCTGGCGCCGTCGATATCGCCCGGCCTCCTAGATCACAGCGGGTGGCGATTCCTCGAATGCTCACGACTTCGACTCCGGACCCCTGAGTGGATGCTCCGCGTCGCTCGGCAGGCCGACCTGGGTTGTCCACTCGCCAGCGGCCCTTGACAGGTCGCTACGTAAGATCTAACTTACGGTTAGTGTCTACTAACCAAATGACACCGGTGGCAGCGCTCGGCGACGGCACCCGCCTGGCGATCTTCGAGCTCCTAGCCCAGGGACCGAGCGCCGTAGGTGAGCTCGCCAGCCAGCTACCGGTGTCGAGGCCGGCGGTCTCGCAGCACCTCAAGGTCCTCAAGGAGGCTGGGCTTGTTATCGATCGAGCCGAGGGGACCCGGCGCCTGTACCAGCTCGACCCGAGCGGGCTCGCCGAGCTGAAGGCCTACTTCGACCGTTTCTGGAACTACGCACTGGTTTCGTTCAAGACCGCTGTGGAGCGCGAGAAATAGGAGGAGCGATGAGCGCCCAGATAACTGACACCGCCGTGCAAGCCTCGGTGGTTGTAGACGCCCCCATCGACAAGGCATTCACGGTCTTTACGACCGACATCGGCACCTGGTGGCCGCCCGAGCACCACATCCTCGAGGGGGAGCTAGCCGAGATGATCTTCGAGCCCCGCGTCGGTGGCCACGTCTATGACCGCGCTACCAATGGCAACGAGTGCCATTGGGCACGGGTCCTGGTCTACGAACCGCCGACCCGCATCGTCTTCAGCTGGGACATCTCACTGCAATGGCAGCTCGAGCCAGATCAGGAGCGAACGAGCGAAATCGAGGTGCGGTTCATCGCCGAGAGCCCCGATCGGACGCGGGTAGAACTCGAACACCGGAAGCTCGACCGCCACGGTGATGGCTGGGAGTCCATGCGTGATGCCGTTGGCTCGCCTGAGGGATGGACGGTCGGCCTCATGCGCTTCGCCGAGCAGGCCGCGAGCTGACCGGCTCGACGCTGGGTGAGGTCGATACATAACGAAAACTCGGAGCAGATGGCGGCGACGCTCAGCGCGCTCCTCAAGCGAGCAGAATGACGGGTAGGGGTTGCCTTCGTCAGCGCCTGCTGCCGCCCAGATCGTCGCTATGGCTGGCGTCGTTTTCGGGCTCTGGCGAAGAGCTAGCCCAGCGGTCAGCCGAGGAGTGGATGCCGATCGGCAGCCGGCACATCGAGTCGACAGGGCGGCGAGGTCGCACATAGTTGGTGATATCGAGCAGAGCTAGAGCGAGCCGGCAGCGCTCTGCGCCCAGTGCTTGAGGTTGGCATCCTGCAGCGCCGCGCCCGTGGGGGTGTTCGGACAATAGAGACCGCCCACCACCAGCGTGCCGTGCTTGGCGAAGGCCAAGGCATACCCGACGTACTCAGACGAAGTGCAGGCGTAGGCGACCTCACCGATTCCCGAAACCGCCTGCCAGTTGCTGCAGGGGAAGCCGAAGGGATTGTTCGCACTGAACCCAGTGGTGAAACCCGTATCCTGGATTACCGCGGCGGCGACGGTGGCGGCACTCGTTCCCGACGGCGCGGACCCCTCAAAGACCCAAGCGCTTGTCCTGGCAGCGGCCGGGTCCCAGTACCAGCAGACGCCCGTTTTCCCCCCAAAGTTCGCCATCTCCGCGGCCGGCATCAAGACGAGACTGCCGGAGGTGTCGCCGGTGATGGTCTGCGCTTCGGATAGGGTCATCAAGTTGCAGGCGGCCTCGCTGGCACCTGGGGTGCTAGTCGAACTGCTCGTCGGGGCGCTGGTCGAACTGCTCGTCGAGCTGGCAGCAGAGGTGGTGGCCGGAGTACTTGAGCCACCACAGGCCGCGAGCAGTCCTGTCATCGCCAGGACCAATGCAGCGATCATGATCACGACAGGGTTGCGAACAGTGATCAAGGGCAATCGTCGCACACGCATCACCTCCCGAACCCGGGGTGCGCCACGATACGCAGACCACGCTCACATCAAACACACATCCGCTGTGCATGAAATACCGCGTTGGGTGGTACCGACAGGGTCATAGGTCACGCCATATCGACGGTCCTCAAGCCGCGTCGGGCAGACTGCCTCCGGTGACAGAACGGCAACGTGGCATCCAACCGCGAGGATCAGCTCAGCGACCGCCCACCGGGTCCCACTGGAATGTCCGGACCGCCAGCAGGATGCCGGCCATGGCCCACAATGCAAGTATCCCGATGTCTTCCGCTGTAATGCCGTAGAGCCCCGGAACGAGAAGGCGCTCCGCAGTCCCGTTGCCAGGTGCTCCAACGGGAACGCCCGGCCCATGTCTCCCAGCCAGGCAGGCAAGAGCTTCTCCGGCACGAACACGTCCGGGATGAACGCCTGATTGCCGATACGTCGCTCGGGGCGACGGCGACTGAGGGTTCTCTTCCCGGGCTTTGAACTGGACCGTTGCAGTGATTACTGCAGGTCGGTCCTGATCTGCTGAGCGTCGGTGTAGGCGGTGTGGAGATCGCTACGGGCCTCCGTCAGGCTGGTCCGGGACCCAAGAAAGGTGGCCCAGTTTCCTGGCGAACCCTGTGGTGTTTGGGCGAGCAGCGTGGCGTCTTCGCCGGTGGTGTCGCCTTGGGCTGAAGAAACCTGGCTCTGGAGATCAGTAAAGGACGCCTGAGCAGCGGTCACATCCTTGCCCTGGGACTGGGCCGCGGCGATAGCCGAGTTGATGGTGGGCTCCAGGTTGGAGAACACGCTCTCGATGTATGCCTCGTCATCGGCCACGATGATGAGATGGGTCTGGGGGGTCATGACGGCGAAAACCCGGTAGTTAAACACCATGGCGTGGGCGTCGGTGCGCAGGGCGATGCAGGTGGTGTCCTGTTGGACGTGGGTCTGAAGACCCTCGATACCCGGCAGCTCGACGCTCGAGATGTCCGTTGCGAGCGTCTGCCGGTCAGTGGAGGTCAGGTGGTTGGTACTGTTGTTGACCTGAGCCAGGAGCGAGCTGAGCTGGGTGACCCGGGCAGAGAGGGCCGCCTCGACCTGCTGCTGCGCTTGGGAGAAGGCGCTCAGCGTGCACTGGGGGTTCGAGGGCTGGGCAGCACCCGGGGATGATCCGGCACTCGTGGTCGTGGTTGTCGTGGCGGCAAAGGCCGCGCCCGAGGCCGCGCCCGCAATCCCGAGCACGATGCCAAGAGATATGGCGTACCACACGGACCGAGTTCTGATGCGGGGGGACATCTCAGGAGTCCGCCTGGGGGCTGTTCAGGTCGGTATTTGCCAAGCCGAGATTGGCATCGAGCGTGCTGAGTTGGGTGTCGAGCTGGTCTAGTGCCTCGGAGCTGATGGTGGCCGTGACGGCCGATCCAGGGATGGCAACGGGGATGGTTGTGGACGCTGCGGGGATTGCGGTGGTGCTCGATGGAGCGCTGACAGACACTGGAGGGTGGTGGAGGGCCTGGGGCGTGGTTCCACCGCCGCACGCCGCCAGGGTCAGCGCCATGGCAGATACGAGGGTGGCTCCTGCGTATCTGCGCCTGGTCACGTACGACCCTCCGTAAAGTGGGTTCTCAGCGAACTCCTTCGTCATCGACTCGCCGGGGCATCACCTTGAGGCGGTGGCGCGCCCGCACCTGCAAACTCACCGTCCGCGGTGGGCACCTGGGGCAGCGCCTGGCAAGTGAGCTTCTGCAGGAAACTCAGTCAGCACGACGAGTAGGTTCGCCGGTGCCGATCTCGATGTCCACAACCTCCTTGAGGAATCTGAATCGACACCGCTCGGAAACACTCATCAGGTGTATTCAACTGGACCGGGCTGGATGCCGGAGTCGCGCACTCCGACGCGGAGGCCACCCGACCTGAAATGACCGCCCGCTGAGTGATCTCGGGTGGCCTGCCGGCTCGTGACCTGGCCGGAGGGCCTGGCCTGGGCATCCCGGTCCCGACATTCCCCCCTGGTCTGAGCGCCGCCTGATTGGCGCTTTACCCGGATATTTGCGGACGGGCTTCCGGGCTGCCAGCGAAATATCGGAGGCGATGGTTGAGTTACACGGTCATTAGCCGGGCGCAGGTGTCGGCTTTCGAACGGCAACAAGGTGTGTGCCATTACCCGGTTACCTCTGTGTCAGGCACTGTTTGAAATCTCAGGACCTGGGCTATGGGGATCATGGAGATGCTGGTCGGGGCCTTCCTCGCCTGCATGGGATCTATCGCGGTGACGCGTTCATTCGACAGGTCGGATCAGGCTGACGCAGCCGGATCCCTGTCCTATCCACGAGGGCGGTGGTGGGGCGGTGCGGCGCTGTTACTTGGAGTCGTGCTCGTGGCCGCGGCATTCGTCGCCTTATTGACGTCCTCAGGCCCAGTAACGCCCAGCGGTTTATCCAAGCGGACCGAGCCCAGGAACGCTGATCTTTGCTCGTTTACCCCACCGGCTGACCATCGCCCCGAGTCGAGTTGCCCGGTCGACAGTCGTCACTGTCCAAAATTCACTGGTGGCGTGGGTGGCCTTGGCTGGACTGGGACTCGATGTCGTTGCCGTGATTGGTGGTCGAATTGTGTTGTCCAGACGATGGCCCGATGTCCGATTCGTCAAGATGCAGGTCCGGCACTGGACTATGTCGGAGTTGGCTGCTGCCGTACTGGCCGTTGCTGGCGTGGCGACCTCGGTTGGTGGACTCGTTCACTCCGCGACGGGGCATCCTGGGCCAGCATTGACTTCTGGTGATGGCACCGCAGCCCTGGGCGTGGCATTGCTCGTTGCTGGCGTCGCCCTCACCGTCTGGAGCCAGCTGTCCATGGGCGCGTCATGGAGGGTGGGAGTCGACCACACCGAAACAACCGTTCTCCTTCGCGCCGGTCCGTACCGCCGAATCCGCAATCCGATCTACACCGCCATGATCCTGGTGTTCGGTGGAGTGGTCGTGTTGGTTCCGTCCCTGGTAGTGGCAGTCGGATGAATCTTGCTCGTCGCTTTTGTCGAGATCCAGGTCCACGCCGTGGAAGAGCCGCTTCTCCTGCATCAACACGGCGACGAGTTCCGCACCTGGCTACCCGTACCGGGCGCTTCGTTCCCCGCCTGGGCTTGCTGGCGTGACAGTGGGCATCCGAGAAGTGATGCCATGTTGCGCCACCGCCGGTCGAGGGGACCGGTGTGCGGTACTGCTCGTGGCCGAGTGATCCCGCACGACCTCGACCTGGCTGACCTGCCCGTAGGCCCTGGCCTGCCATCCCGGTCCCGGCACTTCCGGGCGATGCATCCTCGTCCCACAGACCCTGTCAGCGATGAGGTCCATCGGCGTCGGGCGTAAACACCCTCCAGAGTCCCTCAGAGACGATTTCGACGGTGCCATCTATCACCTTGATGGCTGTCTGGTCGTCAATCGCATACCCCGGCACGGGCAAGCTGGCGGCCCATCTTTCAGCATTGGCCATGGAATGGTCTGGCATATCCTCGTGATCAAGGTGCGGAAACATCGAAAAATCGACCATCCCTAGTGCTCTGTCCCCGTCGCTAGGCACATTGCCGTAGACGAAGTCCTCCCCCACGTGGGGCCCCATCACCAGACTCCCAGCGCTGACCCCGACATAGACCGCTTCGCCCAATGAGGGTAAGAGGTCTGCAAGTCCTGACTGCCGCATCCAGTGATACAGATACAGGGGATCGCCCCCTCCCACCAACAATGCATCAGTCTCCTGGACCACGGGCACCCATAATTCTTCATCGATGCTGGGAAGCGCTGTGAGTTCCAGCACTCCCAACGACCTCCAACCCAGTTCGCACAGGGGGGAGGCAGCTCGTCCGGTGATCAGCTGCCATGCGCTGACAGCACCGCCGGGAAAGGCGTATATCGCGGTCGGAATGCACAGGGCGCTGGAGTCCGCGATCGGTTTGCCCAGTAGATTCACCAGCTCTTCGTAGATGCTTGCGTTCTTGATGCCAGCGGAAGTGAGGAGAAGCTTCATGGTCCTTCCAGGTCTGTCGTCAGATCAACCTATCTTGACGGCACAAGCGGGAAAGACTCATCGCCGAAGGAGCCTCCGAATCCTCCCTTGTGTGCCGAGGGGCGGCAGCCGATACGTGCGGCTTGAGATCGGTTCGGTTCCCAGGCGGACTGAATCGATAATGTCCCGCCTAGCGCAATCCCGCCCGCTTTTGCGACGTCATGCGCTCCGCAGATACTCCCGCACTGCACGTCGCACCACTTCGCCGGCGGACACACCGTCGGCCTGAGCCCGCTCCTCCAGCGCCTGGCGGAGCTCGGGCTCAAAGCGGACGGGCAGGCCCTCAGCCGGAGCGGTTCCCATGCGAGGCCGGCCTGGTCGTCGTCGTAACTTGGTCACGTCGAGTCCCGCTTCGGCCTCGTCCGCCATCCGCTCGATGACATCGTCGGTCAGCTCGACGCCACTCCGCGATTTGCCGTAGGAACGCTTTTTCTCAGCCATCAGCCGTCTCCGATCTCCCGGAGCAGGGGTTCGTACTTAGATCGCATCTTCATGGCGTGGATAGCCAGCTCGGTCCCGTCCTCCCGGACGACGACCACGACCTCGAGCAGCCGGGCAGCTGCCAACCCCGTACCGGGTGATACCGCCCGCCCTCGGGGTCGGCCGGGCCTCGAGCGAGCTATTGGGCTTCCGACCTCCTGAGCCCGGCGAGTAGCCGGCGAACGATCGCCCGAACCTCGCCCAGCGCGGCATCAGGATCTTCGGCGTCTGCGACGTAGAAGCAGGCTTCATCGAGGGCACCCTTTATGGTGAGGGCCAACGGTCGGAGCGGCTGCTGGTCGATCACGCCTGTGCGAACAGCGCGACGCAACACCCCCCGTATCGGGACGGCGCCATATCGGGTCTCCACTTCTCGAACGATCTCCCACCCGAGCACGGCGCGGGCGTCGCGCATGGCGATGCGTTGCACGGCAGGGTCGAGATGAGCGTCGATCCACAGGTCGCAGCCCATGAGCAGGGCCTCCCAGGGATCGGGACGCAGGAACTCCGCAACCACGGCATCAGACACGTCGTGGCTCACCTGTTCGTACACGGCGGCAAAGAGATCCTCCTTGCCGCCGAAGTGGTGGTACAGCGCCCCTTTGGTCACGCCCGCCTCTGCCACCACCTCGTCAAGAGCGGTATCGCTGTAGCCGTTCTGGCCGAAGATGTCGCGAGCAGCCGCCACGAGAGCAGCGCGGGTGGCCGCACCTTGGGCCGCCCGACTGAGCCCCTCTGCGGCTGATCCGGTGCGCGCAGCGGCCTTCCCCGGCTTATGTCGCGTGCGGCCGGCTTGCCTCAAGGGGCGCTCTTTCTCGGCCCGCCTCGGTTCGCCCTTGACAGACGTACTCACAGTATGGATACTACCATACTGAGAGTACCCATAATGGATACTCCCGGTATGGAAGGAGGGCTGCAGTGCCCAAGTACGTGATCGAGCGGGAGCTGCCGGGAGCCGGGAACCTGTCGGCCGACGAGCTGCGCAGCATCAGCCAGAAGTCCAACAGCGTGATCGCTGAACTCGGCCCTGACGTCAAGTGGCTCCAGAGTTACGTGACCGACGACAAGATCTATTGCGTATACGCGGCGAGCGACGAAGACATCATCCAGGAGCACGCTCGCTGCGGCGGCTTTCCGGCCAACCGCATCGCCAAGGTGACCGCCGTCATTGATCCCACCACCGGGGACTGAGCCGGCGCGAGAAAGAACCACTCCTTTGCCCCACCCAGAGCAGGCGGGGCTGACTCGATAAGAGCCCAGGTAGATGCTAGGGAATATAGATCCCCGACACGGCCCGGGCGATGACCAGACGCTGCACCTCGGAGGTGCCTTCGAAGATGGTGTAGATCTTCGAGTCCCGGTGCCAGCGCTCGACCGGGTGCTCGCGGATGTAGCCATAGCCGCCCATGATCTGGATGGCCTGCTCGGTGACCCACACCGCCGTCTCGCCTGCGAACAGCTTCGACATCGACCCTTCACCCGCTTCGAACGGCTTGCGCTGCGCCCCCATCCACGCCGCGCGCCAGATGAGCAGCCGTGAGGCGTCGATGCGCGTCTTCATGTCGGCCAGCTTGAAGGCGATGCCCTGGTTCTCGATGATGCGCCGGCCGAACGCCTTTCGTTCTTTGGCGTAGTCGAGCGCGTACTCGTAAGCGGCGCGGGCGATGCCGAGTGCCTGGGCACCCACCGCCGGCCGGGTCGCCTCGAAGGTGGCCATGGCCGCCTGTGAGTTCGAACGCTTGCCTTCGCGGGCCCGGGCCAGGCGGTCGTCCAGCTTCTCCTTGCCGCCGAGCAGGCAGCTCCCGGGCACCCGCACGTCGTCGAGTATGACCTCGCCGGTGTGCGAGGCGCGGATGCCCATCTTCTTGAACTTCTGGCCGGCCGAGAGCCCGGGCGTGTTGGGAGGGACGATGAAGCTGGCCTGGCCACGCGAGCCGAGCTCGGGCTCGACGCTGGCCACCACGACATGGATGTCGGCGATGCCGCCGTTGGTGATCCACGTCTTGGTCCCGTTGATGACCCACTCGTCCTTGGCCTCGTCGTAGACGGCGCGGGTCCGCAGCGCGCTCACGTCGGAACCGGCGTCGGCCTCCGACACGCAGAAGGCCGCCATCTGCACCTTGTCGGGGGTGCCGTAACACTGGGGCCCCCACTCCATGAGCTGCTCGGGGGTGCCGTTGGCGGCGATGCCGGCCAGCCCGAGCGTGCTGCCCAGAATGGCCAGGGTGATGCCTGCGTCCCCCCAGGCGAGCTCCTCGTTGACCATCGACATGGTGAGGCCGGTGGGGTCGAAGACGGCCTGACTCACGAACTCGAAGGAGTAGAGGCCGATCTTGGCCGCCTCCTCGATGATGGGCCAGGGCGTCTCCTCCCGCTCGTCCCACTCATGGGCCGCCGGGCGCATGACATCCTCGGCGAAGTCGTGGACCCACTTCTGGATCTGGAGCTGGTCCTCGTTGAGCTCCATGGAGAATTCGCTCATGTCGTCCCCTTGGGTCTGTGGCGGGCCGCCCTCAGGCTCGAGCCCCGGCGGCGGTGATACCCCGATTGCCGGAGCTGCCTACCCTTAGTTACTCAACAGTAACCTAGCGGAGGGTGGTGGAACAAGGACCGCCGGCCACGGCGGCAGGCGAAAGGGGCTCCGACCAGGGGATTTCGATGGGGGGGCGCCGGTAGCCGGACCGGCGCGGAGCCGGCCGTCAGGCCAGGGCGGGCCGGACCTCCACGGCCTGCAGGCCCTTCGGGCCCTCCTTGAGCTCGAACTCGACCGCCTGACCCTCCTCGAGGGTCCGGTAGCCGTTCATCTGGATGGCCGAATGGTGGACGAAGACGTCCCCTCCGTCAGCCTGGGCGATGAACCCGTAGCCCTTCTCGGCGTTGAACCACTTGACCGTTCCCGAAGGCAACGTCCCGCCCTCCTTGTCGAACTCCACCGTTACGGCGAAAAGGTAGCGCGGCGGCCGTCACGTCGCCCGGAGCGCCCGGCGAGCTCACAGCATCCGGCCGCCACCAGGGCGCTCAGCCCGGATGTCGGTGCAGCTTGGTGCCGGCCGCCGTGTCTTCCACCACCCACCCCCCCGCCTCCAGCTGCCGGCGGATGTCGTCCGCCTCCCCCCAGTCGCGCGCCGCGCGCGCCTCGTCGCGCCGCCGCACCAGCTCGGCGCTGTGATCATCGACCTCGGTTCCGGCGACAAGCCGCAGACCGAGCGCACCGGCCAGCACGGCGACCGACACCGCCAGCCGCCGGCCCTCGTCGTCCTCCCCGGCGTCGGCGGCGGCATTGGCCCTCCGCACGAGCTCGAAGATCGCCGCAACGGCCCCCGGGGTGTCGAGGTCGTCGTCCATGCGCTCGACGAAACGCTCGAGCGCCTCGGCGTCGACCCCGGCGTCGTGTGCGCCAAGTGCAGAGACCTCGGCCAGCGACGGGTCGAGGCTGAAGCGCCGGGCCAGGGCGTCGAGACGGGCCAGCCCCTCCACGGCGTCGGCCAGGGTCGCCGGCGTGACCTCGATGGGCGAGCGATAGTGGGCCCGCAGCACGAGCAGCCGGTAGGCGCGTCCGTCGGTCTGCTCCAGCAGCTCGGTGAGGGTGGTGAAGTTGCCGAGCGACTTGGACATCTTCTCCGCGCCCACGGTGACCATGCCGTGGTGCATCCAGTGGTGGGCGAAGTCCCGGCCCCAGCACAGCGCCTGGGCGCGCTCGTTCTCGTGGTGGGGGAAGGCCAGGTCGATCCCACCGCCGTGCAGGTCGAAGCCGTCGCCGAGCAGCTCGAGCGACATGACGACGCACTCGGTGTGCCAGCCGGGACGGCCCGGTCCCCACGGTGAGTCCCAGATGGGCTCGCCGGGCTTGGCCTTCTTCCACAGGGCGAAGTCGAGCGGCGAGCGCTTCTGCTCCCCCACCTCCACCCGCGCCCCGGCGCGCAGCGAGTCGAGGCTCTGATGGGCGAGCAGGCCGTAGCCGTCGACCTTGTCCACCGACAGGTACACCCCTTCGTCGGTCTCGTAGGCGGCGCCGCGCCGCACGAGCTCGGACACGAGCGCCACCATCTTTTCCACGTAGGCGGTGGCGTGCGGTACCTCGGTGGGCCGCAGCACCCCGAGGGCGTCCACGGCGTGCCACCACACCTTCTCGTACTCGCCCGCCACCTCCGGCTCGGAGCGGCCTTCGGCGGCGGCCCGGTTGATGATCTTGTCGTCGATGTCGGTGACGTTGGACACGTGCTCCACCCGCACACCCGAAAACTCGAGATAGCGTCGCAGCACATCGAAGGCCAGCGCAGCACGGCCGTGGCCGACGTGCGGCACGTCGTAAACGGTGAGGCCGCACACGTACATGGTGACGGCCCCCGGCCGGCGCTGTTCGAGGGGCCGCACCGTGCCCGTCGCCGTGTCGTGCAGCCGCAGCACTCCGATACCGTAGCCACACCGTGGAAGCGCCCCTGACCGAGACCCCCACGTCACAGGTCCGTGCCGGCACCGGTGTGGCCCTGCCGGCGCTGGAGCCGCCGCGCCCCCCGGAAGTCCCGGAGTCTCCCTCCCTGCAGGGCCTCGAGGAGAAGTGGGGGGGGCGCTGGGAGTCCGACGGCATCTACCGCTTCGACCGCAGCGCCGTCCGCTCCGAGGTGTTCGCCATCGACACCCCGCCGCCGACGGTGTCGGGGTCGCTGCACATCGGACACGTCTTCTCCTTCACCCACGCCGACACCGTGGCCCGCTACCGCCGCATGCGGGGATACCGCGTCTTCTATCCCATGGGGTGGGACGACAACGGTCTCGCCACCGAGCGGCGGGTGCAGAACTACTTCGGCGTCCGCTGCGACCCGAGCTTGCGCCACGACCCGGACTTCGCGCCGCCCGCCCATTCGGGCAAGGAGCCGCTGCCCGTGTCGCGTCCCGACTTCGTGGCCCTGTGCCACCAGCTCACGGCGGAGGACGAGAAGACCTTCGAACACACCTGGCGCCATCTCGGTCTGTCGGTCGACTGGGACCTGCTCTACACCACCATCTCGGCCGAAGTCCGCCGGGCGTCACAGCGTGGCTTTCTCCACTTGCTGGCCGGCGGACATGCCTATCTGGCCGAGGCGCCCACGCAGTGGGACGTCGACTTCCAGACGGCGGTGTCGCAGGCCGAGATGGAGGACCGCGAAGTGGCCGGCGCCTACCACCGCCTGCGCTTCTCGCGCCCCGGCGACGACGGCGCCGTGGAGATCGAGACCACCCGCCCCGAGCTGCTTCCGGCCTGCGTGGCCATGGTGGCCCATCCCGACGACGCCCGCTACCGGCCGCTGTTCGGCACCCAGGTGCGCACACCGCTGTTCGGTGTGCCCGTGCCGGTGCTGGCGCACCCGCTGGCCGAACCGGACAAGGGAACCGGCATCGCCATGGTCTGCACCTTCGGCGACACCACCGACGTGACCTGGTGGCGCGAGCTGTCCCTGCCGACGCGCACCGTGGTGGGCCGCGACGGGCGACTGCACGAGGCGCCGTTCGGAGAAGAGGGTTGGGAGTCGGCCGACCCGCCGGGCGCCCGTGCCGCCTACGCCGAGCTGCAGGGCCGCTCGGTGGCGCAGGCCCGGCGGCGCATCCTGGAGCTGCTGGCCGAGGCGGGGGCCCTCACCGGCGAACCGCGACCGATCACCCACGCGGTCAAGTTCTACGAGCGCGGCGAGCGGCCGCTCGAGATCGTCTCGTCCCGTCAGTGGTA
>DATHCF010000154.1:0-3282 GCA_035319705.1 Acidimicrobiales bacterium
CCCGTCGACCTCTACCGGATGGAGGACGCCGAGGTCGCCGTCTTCCTCGTCAACTCCGCCGCCGAGACGGCCAAGGACGTCGCCGACCGGCTGCGCACCGAGGGCGTGCGAGCCGGCGTGATCAGCCCGAACGTGATCCGGCCCTTCCCGGCCGAGGACATCCGCCGGGCACTGCGCGCTGTGCGAGCCGTCCTCATCGGGGAGCGATCGAGCTCGTACGGCGCGCACGGCGCCAACCTCACCCACGAGGTCAAGTCCGCCCTGAAGGACGATCCCGAGAACCGGACCCTGTGTGTGAGCCGCGTCTACGGCCTCGGTGGGCGCGACTTCTATGCGGAGGACGCCGAGGCCTTCTTCCGCTTGGCCCTCGAAGCGGCCGAGCGCGGCAGGGCGGAGGTCGCCTTCGACTACTACGGCGTCGAGCCGGGCCGTCCCCGCAGTCCACGGCCGGCGATGGGGGCGCCGCCGCTCTCCCGCCAGGAGACGACCTCCGGGCTCATCAAGGTGAAGCAGCGCTCCGACGGCCGGCTGGACGTGGAGGCCCCGTCCTACTGGGAGCTCGCCACCAAGCCGAAGCGGGTGGTGCCGGGACACGGGGCATGTCCGGGCTGCGGCATCTTCCCCGCGCTGGACCAGTTCCTGCGGGGTATCGAGGGCGACGTCGTCGTGCTCTACCAGACCGGTTGCGCCATGGTGGTGAGCACCGGTTACCCCTACACGTCACATCGCGTCACGTACCTGCACAACCTGTTCCAGAACGGTCCCGCCGCCATGAGCGGCGTCGTGGAGGTGTTCCACGAGCGTGTGCGACGGGGCGAGCTCCCCGCCGGCGAGGACATCACCTTCGTGATGGTCACCGGTGACGGCGGGATGGACATCGGCATGGGTGCGGCCATCGGGGCGGCCCTGCGGCGCCACGGGATGATCATCGTCGAGTACGACAACCAGGGCTACATGAACACCGGGAGCCAGCTGAGCTACTCGACACCGCTCGGCCACATGACCTCGACCAGCCACGTAGGCCCGGCGGAGCTCGGCAAGTCCTTCCACCACAAGGACACGCCGCAGATCATGGCGGCGACCAACATCCCCTACGTCTTCACCGGAATCGAGGGGAACCCGGACGACCTCGTGGCCAAGGCGGCCAAGGCGCAGTGGTACGCCCGATACGAGGGGACCGTCTACGGCAAGGTCCTGATCACCTGTCCGCTCAACTGGAAGACCGAGGACCGTGTCGGGGTGGACATCGTGCAGGCGGCGGTGGACTGTTGCTTCTTCCCTCTGTACGAGATCGAGCGTGGCATCACCCACATCACCTACGACCCGGAGGCCATCGGACGCAGGGTGCCGGTGGCCGACTGGCTGACGCTGATGGGGAAGACCAAGCACCTCTGCCAGCCCGGCAACGAGGCGACGCTCGCCGTCATCGAGGCCGAAGTGCAGCGCCGCTGGCGGCGGCTGAAGGCGATGGACGCCGACCCGCTCCTCTGACCAGAAGGCCGACCATGGACACCACTGCACGGATCATCGAGAAGCAGGATTTGACCGAGCTCACGAAGCTTTTCGTCGTGCATGCGCCCCTGGTGGCGAGAAACGCCGGCCCCGGCCAGTTCGTGATCGTCCGGGTGACGGAGACCGGCGAGCGGATCCCCATCAGCATCACCGATTTCGACCGCACGGCGGGCACCATCACCATCGTCGTCCAGCAGGTGGGTCGCAGCAGTGCCCTCGTCAACGCACTGCGCGTGGGCGACGAGTTCCTGGACTTCGCCGGCCCGCTGGGCGTGGCCGTGACGCTCCCCGCCGAGGGCCATGCCGTGCTGGTCGGTGGCGGCTTCGGGACCGGTGCCCTGTTCCCACTGGCGCGTGAGCTCCGCCGGCGGGGCGTTCGGGTGTCGTCCATCGTCGGCGCCCGAACGAAGGATCTCGTCGTCCTCACCGACCTGCTCGGGAGCGAGAGCGACGAGCTGTTCGTGTGTACCGACGACGGCTCCGCCGGCTACCGGGGCCTCGTCACCGGGTGCCTGGAAGAGCGGATCGAGGCGGGGGCGGCCTTCACCCACTGCTTCGCCGTCGGGCCCATCCCGATGATGCGGGCGGTCGCCGACACCACCAGCGGAAAGGGCATCTCCACCATGGTCTCTCTCGATCCGCTCATGCTCGACGGTACGGGCATGTGTGGCGGATGCCGGGTGCACGTGGGCGGCAGGTCCTTCTTCGCCTGTGTGGACGGCCCGTTCTTCGATGCCCATCAGGTGGACTTCGACGATGCCTACGATCGCTTGACGACCTACCGGGAGCAGGAGACGTTGGCCTGCGAGCTGGCCGGATTGAGGAGGTGACGCCATGCCCGTGGTGTACCCGCACAAGACGGTGATGCCGTGCCGGGACCCGGAGGAGCGTCGCCGGAACTGGGACGAGGTCGCCGAGGGCTACACCTTGCAGCAGGCCGTGGCCGAGGCGCATCGATGCCTCTACTGCCAGGACCCGGTGTGCGAACAGGGCTGCCCCGTCAACGTCCCCATCCGCGAATTCATACGCGAGATCGCCAGGGAGGATTTCGCCGGCGCCGTCGCCACCATCCGGAGGCGCAATCTGCTGCCTGCCATATGCGGCCGGGTGTGCCCGGTCGAGCATCAGTGCGAGGCGCGCTGTGTCCTCGTCCCGCGCCAGGAACCGGTGGGGATCGGCCGGCTGGAACGCTTCGCCGCCGACTGGGAGCGCGAGCACGGCGCAGGCGGCGAGCGGGCCGCCTCCGAGGTGTGGCGGGCGGAGAAGGTCGCCGTGGTCGGATCGGGCCCGGCCGGGCTGACGGTGGCCAGTGACCTGGCCCAGCTCGGCTATCCGGTGTCGATCTTCGAAGCCCTGCACACGTTCGGCGGAGTGCTCCGTTACGGGATCCCCGAGTACCGCCTGCCCAAGGGGATCGTCGACGAGGACATCGAGCACCTGCGGGCTCTCGGGGTCGAGTTCGTTCGCGACGTCATTATCGGGAAGACCGTCACCATCGACCAGCTCATCGACGAGCTCGGTTACTCAGCCGTGTTCGTCGGGACCGGCGCCGGTTCACCCATCTTCATGGACATACCCGGGGAGAACCTGAAGGGTGTGTACTCGGCCAACGAGTTCCTGACGCGCGTCAACCTCATGCACGCCTACTCGTTTCCCGAGTACGACACGCCCATCCGCCGGCCGCGGCGGGCGGCGGTCATCGGTGCCGGCGACACGGCGATGGACGCCGTCCGCTGTGCCATCCGGCTCGGTGCCGAAGAGGCCCACATC
>DATHCF010000155.1:0-3382 GCA_035319705.1 Acidimicrobiales bacterium
CCTCGCCACCGACGAGGACCGCGAAGGCGAGTCGATCGCCTGGCACCTCTCCGAGGTGCTGGCCCCCACGGTGCCGGTGAAGCGCATGGTGTTCCACGAGATCACCCCGCACGCCATCGAGCGGGCGGTGGAGGAGTGGCGGGAGCTCGACCGGCGGCTGGTGGACGCCCAGGAGGCCCGGCGCATCCTCGACCGCCTGTACGGGTACGAGGTCTCGCCGGTTCTGTGGAAGAAGGTGATGCCCCGGCTGTCGGCTGGCAGGGTGCAGAGCGTGGCCACCCGCATGGTGGTCGAGCGCGAGCGCCAGCGCATGCGCTTCCGGTCCGCCACGTGGTGGGACATCGAAGGAACCTTCGCCGCCGCCGCTGCTGCTGCCGATGCGGGGGCGGATACGGGTGCAGGACCGAGCTTCGGCGCCACCCTGGTCAGCGTGGGCGGGAGGCCGGTGGCCACCGGGCGCGACTTCTCCTCCACCGGCGAGCTGAGTGGCGAGGCGGTACTGCTCGGAGAAGGCGAAGCCACCGCCCTGGCCCGGGGACTCGAGGGACAGCCCTTCACCGTCAGCTCGGTCAACGAACGTCCCTATCGCCGCTCTCCCGCCCCGCCCTTCATGACCTCGACCCTGCAGCAGGAGGCCAGCCGGAAGCTGCGCTTCAGCGCCCAGCGCGCCATGCAGGTGGCCCAGCGTCTGTACGAGCAGGGCTGGATCACCTACATGCGGACCGACTCCACCACCTTGTCCGACGAGGCATTGGCGGCAGCGCGTGCCCAGGCGGCGCAGTTGTACGGCAGCGAGTACGTGCCGAACGCGGCGCGCCGATACGAACGCAAGGTCAAGAACGCCCAGGAGGCGCACGAGGCCATCCGGCCCGCCGGTGAGGTGTTTCGCACCCCCGACCAGGCCTCCGGCCAGCTGCACGGCGACGACCTGCGGCTGTACGAGCTCATCTGGATGCGCACGGTGGCCTCGCAGATGGTGGACGCCACCGGTACGAGCGCCCAGGTGCGTCTGACCGCAGTCCCGGCCGGCGCCGGAGAAGACCGGCGAGCCGAGTTCGCCGCCTCGGGGACGGTCATCGCCTTCCCCGGCTTCCTGCGCGCCTATGTCGAGGGATCGGACGATCCGGACGCCGAATTGGCCGAACGCGACGTCCAGCTCCCGCCGCTGGCGGAAGGCGACGAGCTGCGGGCCGACTCGCTCGAACCCAAGTCGCACACCACGCAACCACCGCCGCGCTACACCGAGGCCTCGCTGGTCAAGGCCCTGGAAGAGCTGGGGGTGGGCCGGCCCTCCACCTACGCCAGCATCATCGGCACCATCCAGGACCGCGGGTATGTGTGGAAGAAGGGCCCGGCGCTTGTTCCTTCCTTCACCGCCTTCGCCGTCGTCGGCCTGCTCGAGCAGTACTTCGGCGACCTGGTCGACTACAACTTCACCGCTTCCATGGAGGACGACCTCGACGAGATCGCCCAGGGTGCACAAGAGGCCCTTCCGTGGCTGACGCGCTTCTACTTCGGTGAACCCGACGGCGGCCGGGGCAACGGCGACGCGGACATGCGCCGGGGACTCAAGGAGGACGTGGCGGCCCATCTCGGCCGGATCGATGCACGGGAGATCAACTCCATCTCCATCGGCAGCGATGCCGAAGGGAACGAGATCGTGGTGCGCGTCGGCCGCTACGGGCCGTACCTGCAGCGAGGCGAGGAGCGTGCTTCCATCCCGGAGGACCTGGCCCCGGACGAGCTCACCGTCGAGCGGGCGCAGGAGCTGTTGGCGGCGCCGTCTGGTGACCGTGTCCTCGGCACCGACCCCGACAGCGGCCTCTCGGTGATGGTCCGCTCCGGCCGTTTCGGGCCGTACGTGCAGCTGGGCGAGGCCGACAACGGTGGCAAGCCACAGACGGCCTCGCTGTTCAAGTCCATGTCACTCGACACCGTCGACCTCGACCAGGCGTTGCGGCTGCTGCGGCTGCCCCGGTCGGTCGGCGTCGATCCCTCCAACGGTCAGGAGATCCATGCATTGAACGGGCGATTCGGCCCGTACCTGAAGCGGGGCACCGAGACACGCAGCCTCGAATCCGAGGAGCAGCTGTTCGACGTGACCCTGGACCAGGCGATCGCCCTCTTCGCCCAGCCCAAGCAGCGCCGGGGCCGGGCTTCCGCCCAGCCGCTGCGGGAGCTCGGCACCGATCCCGACAGCGGTGCGCCGGTGGTGCTGCGCTCGGGGCGCTTCGGGCCGTATGTGACCGACGGGACGACCAATGCGTCGCTGCGTCGCGGCGACGACGCCGAGACCATCACCATCGAGCGGGCCGCCGAGCTGCTGGCCGAACGGCGGGAAGCAGGACCGCCGGCCAAGCGGGCGAAGCGCGCCGCCAAGGCGGCCAAGGCGCCTGCGAAGAAGGCGGCCAAGGCGCCGGCGGCCAAGAAAGCCGGAGCCAAGAAGGCCGCCAAAAAGGCCGGAGCCAAGAAGGCCGCCGCAGGCAGGTCCGGGGCCGCCAAGGCATCGGCAGCGGGCAAGAAAGCGGTCTCCTCCGCGCGAGGAGACGACGAGCCGGGTCCATGAGCGGCCGGGGCCGGTTGATCGCGGTTGAGGGGATCGACGGCAGCGGCAAGACCACACAAGCCAAGCGGCTGGCCGTCTCCTCGGGAGCGGAGCTGACCCACGAGCCGGGCTCCACCATGGTGGGGCGTTCGTTGCGGCAGCTTCTCCTCGATCCTTCCACCGGGCTCGTCGACCCCATGGCCGAGGCGCTGCTCATGTGTGCCGATCGCGCACAGCACGTGGCGGAGGTGCTGCGCCCTTCGCTGCATGCCGGCCGTTGGGTGGTGAGTGACCGCTACGCCGCCTCGACGGTCGCCTATCAGGGCTATGGCCGAGGGATCCCGCTCGACGACGTCATGCAGCTGGTGGATCTGGCCACCGGTGGCTTGTCGGCCGATCTCACCGTCCTGATCGACGTGGATCCGTCGGTGGCCGCCACGCGCGCCTCGGCTGTTCCGGACCGCCTCGAGCAGCTGGATGCCGATTTCCACCAGCGCGTGCGCCAGGGGTATCTCGACCTGGCCGGGTCCGGCGCCGGACGATGGGCGGTGATCGACGGCTCGGGCACCATCGAACAGGTGGCCGAGGCGGTGCGCGAGGTCGTCGAATCGGTGCTGGGGCCGGCGCCGGGCGCTGTGCCGTAGTGGCCTTCGACGTCTTCGCCGGCGTGGTGGGGCAAGAGGACGCCCTCGCCCGATTGCGTGCTGCCGCCCGTGCCCCGGTGCACGCCTATCTGTTGGTCGGACCTGCCGGCCTCGGCCAGCGTCTCATCACCAGAGGCTTCGCCGCCATGCTGTTGTGCACCGAAGGGGGTTGCGGCGACTGCGCCCTGTGCCG
>DATHCF010000156.1:0-2793 GCA_035319705.1 Acidimicrobiales bacterium
GAGCAGGCGGCCATCGACGGGGCGCTGTCCATGGCCTTCACCGCCATCGACGTGGCCACCGACCCCGATCTCCGCCGACACGTGATGGAGCGCTCGTCGGACTGACGGCGGGGCCCCCGGCACGGCCGCTGGCGCGGCCACAGAGGCGCTCAGCCGCCCGGCTGGTAGACGCCGAACTCCCGGCGCAGGACGTCGGACACCTCGCCCAACGTGGCCATAGCCTTGAGGGCGCGCCGCATGGGCACGAGCAGGTTCTGGGTGCCGCGGGCTGCCGCCTGCAGCTCGGCCAGCGCTGCCTCGACCGCGGCTTGGTCTCGCTCGGCCCGGACCGACCGGGTGCGCTCGATCTGCGCCTTTTGCAGAGCAGGATCGATGGGGAACACCTCGGACGGCTCCGGTTCGTCGTCGATGAAGCGGTTGACCCCCACCACCACCTTTTCACCGTCGTCGACCGCCTTGGCATAGGAGTAGGCCGCCTGTTCGATCTCACCCTGCATGAAACCGGCCTCGATGGCGGACACCGCCCCACCCAGCTCGTCGATGCGCTCGAGATACTTCCAGGCGGCACGCTCCACCTCGTCGGTGAGGGTTTCGACGAAATAGGAGCCGGCCAGCGGGTCGACGGTGTCGACCACGCCTGACTCGTAACCGATGATCTGCTGCGTGCGCAGGGCGACCTTGGCCGCCTTGGTGGTGGGAAGGCCCAACGCTTCGTCGAAGCCGTTGGTGTGGAGGCTCTGGGTCCCTCCGAGCACGGCGGAGAGAGCCTGGACCGTCACTCGCACGATGTTGTTCTCGGGCTGTTGCGCGGTCAGGGTCGAACCACCAGTCTGGGTGTGGAAGCGTAGGAGCTTGGAGCGCTCGTCCGCGGCTCCGAAGCGCTCGGCCATGATCTTGGCCCACATCCGGCGGGCGGCCCGGAACTTGGCCACTTCCTCGAACAAGTTGTTGTGGGCGTTCCAGAAGAAGCTCAGCCGGGGGGCGAAGCTGTCGACGTCGAGGCCGGCCGCCCGGGCCGCCTCCACGTAGGCGATGCCATTGGCCATGGTGAAGGCGATCTCCTGCACGGCCGTAGAACCGGCCTCGCGGATGTGGTATCCGGAGATCGAGATGGTGTTCCAGACCGGAAGGTGTTCCGCACAGTAGGCGAAGGTGTCGGTGATGAGCCGCATCGAAGGTCGCGGCGGATAGACATAGGTGCCGCGCGCCACGTACTCCTTCAGGATGTCGTTCTGGATGGTGCCGCCGAGCAGCCTCGGGTCGACGCCGTTCTCTTCTGCCACCAGCTCGTAGAGCAGCAAGAGGATGGCCGCCGTGGCGTTGATGGTCATCGACGTCGTGACCTTGTCCAACGGAAGGTCGGCCAGAAGGAGGCGCATGTCGGCCATGGAGTCCACGGCCACCCCCACCTTGCCGACCTCCCCTTCGGCCCGCGGGTGGTCCGAGTCGAGGCCCATCTGCGTGGGCAGGTCGAAGGCGCACGAAAGCCCGGTCTGGCCGGCGGCGAGAAGGAACTTGAAGCGCTCGTTGGTGGACTCGGCCGTCCCGAAGCCGGCGTACTGGCGCATGGTCCACAGCCGCCCCCGGTACATGCTGGGGTAGATGCCGCGTGTGTACGGCGGCTTCCCCGGATCCCCGAGGGCGCTGTCCGCCTCCCAGTGCTCGAGGTCCGCCGGTCCGTACACCGGCCGGAGCACGATGCCCGAGTCGGTGCACCGCTCGTCGCTGTCCGTCACGCGTCCAAGGTTAGATTTCGCCGGTTGCCACGGCGACTTGAGCCGGTCCTGCCACGGCCGGCCCAGCAGTCCGCCGCAGGAGCCACGACCTCGAGCGGTGGTCCGCCGTTATGCGGGAGGCGCCACCGGATGCGGCATGCACAAGTCGTCGTACTCGGCGATGACGATGTGGCCGGCATTCTCCCCGCACGCCGGGCACGCCGGGTCTCTGTGGAGCCGGAAGGTCCGGAACGACTCCTCCAGGGCGTCGTAGGCCAGGAGCCGGCCGATCAACGGGTCGCCCAAGCCGAGCAGGACCTTGATGGCTTCGATGGCCTGGATGGAGCCCACGATGCCGGGCAGCACGCCGAGCACGCCTGCCTCGGCACACGACGGAGCCAGCTCGGCGGGCGGGGGCTGGGGCACGAAGCAGCGGTAGCACGGGCCCTCATGGGGGGCGAAGACGGTCACTTGTCCCTCGAAGCGGAAGATCGATCCGTGCACCACGGGGATGCCCTTCAGCAGCGAGGCGTCGTTCACCAGGTAGCGCGTGGGGAAGTTGTCGGTGCCGTCCACGATCAGGTCGTAGCCGTCGATGATGTCGAGGATGTTGTCCGCCCCCAGGCGCACGTCGTAGGTCACCACGTTCACATCCGGGTTGAGCGCGGAAAGCGTCTTCTTGGCCGAATCGACCTTGCGTTCTCCGATCCGGTCCACGTTGTGCAGCACCTGGCGCTGGAGATTGGAGGCGTCGACCACGTCCATGTCGATGACGCCGAGGGTGCCGACCCCGGCGGCCGCCAGGTACAACCCGGCGGGCGACCCCAATCCGCCGGCACCGAGGAGCAAGACCTTCGAGTCGAGCAGGGCGAGCTGACCCTCTTCACCGACCTCCGGAAGCAGGAGGTGGCGTTGGTAGCGGTTGCGCTGATCGGGAGTCAGCGTCTTCGGCGTCGTCCAGGGCCGGCCCTCGTCCTTCCAGCGGTTGAAGCCGCCGATCATCGACACCACGTCCCGGTAGCCGAGGTCGGTCAAGGTCTTGGCGGCAAAGGCGGAGCGGACGCCACCGGCGCAGTAC
>DATHCF010000157.1:0-2200 GCA_035319705.1 Acidimicrobiales bacterium
TGAAGACCTGCCAGCCCGCGCCGTCTTTCGACCAGTACAGCGGCGCCTGCCAGTCGGCTGACTGCACGGTCGCCCACCCGTCCGACAGCCACAATTCGGGCCGCTCGTAGCCGCCGTCGGCGGCGAAGGCCGCCCACTCGCCGCAGGTGACGAGGTCTGGCGAGATGGCGAAGGCCTGCAGGGCCACGGTGTGGCGGGGTCCCTCGTTGTCGAAGGCGAAGCCGCTGCCGTCGTGGCCGATCTCGACCAGTCCGCCAGGGTGCTCGACCCAGCGGCGCTGTGGTCCCGCTGACGACCCCGACGACGCCGGCGACGGCGACCCCGACCCGGACCCCGGCGACACGCGAGCCGACACAGGAGTCGGGGCCGGGCGGTAGACGGGCAAGAGAGGATTGCACGACAGCACGTGCTTGGCGTCCATGAGCAGCAGCTCCTGGTGCTGCTGCTCGTGGTGCAGTCCGAGCTCGACGAGCCATGCCGATCGTTCGTCCAAGGCGCCGCCGAGCAGCTGGTCCATGGCCCGGTCGACGTGGGCGCGGTACGCCGCCACCTCGCCGATTCCCGGACGCGAGATGACCCCGCGGGCGGGACGGGGGTGCCGCGCCCCCACGGCCTCGTAGTAGGAGTTGAACAGGTACCCGTAGCCAGGGTGGTAGGGCCGGTAACCGGCCAACCCCTCCTCGAGAAGGAACGTCTCGAAGAACCACGACGTATGCGCCCGATGCCACTTGGTCGGGCTCACGTCCGCCATGGACTGCACCGTCTGGTCTTCGGCGGAGAGCGGGTCGGCCAGGAATTCAGTCTGGGCCCGCACCGCCCGGTAGCGCTCGCTCGAGGTGGAGGAGCGCTCGTGCCTCGTCATCAGATCGGCCATGGCCGTCTCCCAGATGGCTGGCGGCCGCGGCGCATCGCCGTGGCTGCAGTGGGGAAGCGGGTGTCGGTTGCCAACCTACCGGGGGAGCACCCCGGACAGACGATCAGCGCTCGTCGAAGGGAAAGCCCAGGTCCGGAGCGCCGAACAGGGCACGGAACGGCACCCCGAGCGGCTCGAGCAGCTCGGCCGCCACCCCACCGCGGTCGACGACCGCCACCGCCAGCACCACCTCGGCCCCGGCCCCCCGCACCACCTCGACCGCCTGCAGCATCGAGGAGCCACGGGTGACGGTGTCCTCGGTCACCACCGCCCGGTCACCGGGATCGAGCGCCCCCGCCACCCGGCCACCGGCTCCGTGGTCCTTCTCCTCCTTGCGGACACTGAAGGCCTTGAGCGGCCGGCCCACACTGGCCGCCACCCCGGCCGTCACGAAGGCCACCGGGTCGGCCCCCATGGTGAGCCCGCCGATGGCGGTGGCGTCGTCGGGGACGACCTCGAGCAACGACTGGGCCACGAGGAGCATGGCCTCGGGCCGGCACACCGTCTGCTTGGAGTCGATGAACCAGGTCGAGCGCCGCCCTGATTTCAAGGTGAACTCGCCCGTGCGCACCGAATGCTCGAGGAGATGCCGTCGCAGCGCGTCGAGGCGATCGGCGGACGACATCGTCGCCGTTGCCCGTTGACCGGATGCCGGCGCCGCGCTCATCTGCCCTGGAGGCGGACACAGCCCGAACCGGGGACGACCCGGCCCACTTCCCATGCCGTCACGCCACTGGAGATCGCCGCCCGCAGCGCGCCGTCGAGCGAGCCGGCGTCCATCACCACCACCATCCCGAGGCCCAGGTTGAACACGCGCGCCATCTCGTCGTCCACCACCGGTCCGAGCCGGCGGATCTCCCCGAAGATACGAGGCTCCTCCCAGCTGTCGAGCCGCACCACGGCGTCGAGGTCTCCGGGCAGGGCGCGCTGCAGATTGCCGGGGATCCCGCCGCCGGTGATGTGCGCCGCCGCGTGCAGCGCGTTCGAGCCGATCGTGCGCGCCACCGACAGCAGCGCCGGGGCGTAGACGACCGAGGGACGAAGCAGCTCGTCGGCCAGGCTGTGGCCGGCGCCGGGCCACGCGGGTTCGTCGAGGGCGCGCCCGGCCCGCTCCATCAGCACGTGGCGGGCCAGGCTGTAGCCGTTGCACCGCAGACCCGGCGAGGCGAACCCCACGAGAACGTCGCCGGCGCGCACCTTGTCTGCCCCCAACATGGCGTCGCGCTCCACCATCCCGACGGCGAATCCGGCCAGCTCCACGTGACCGGCGGGCGCCGCAGATCCGTG
>DATHCF010000158.1:0-2563 GCA_035319705.1 Acidimicrobiales bacterium
CGAAAGGGTCGACGGTGTCGCGCCGCTAGCCACGATGGTCGTGGTCGCCGTCCCGGTCAAAGAGGTGTTTCCGACGGCGGCTGCCTGTTGGACGACGTCGGCCGGAATGGTGATCTGGGTCTGGAAATCTTCGAGGTTGAACTGCTGACCTGGAGAAGGGGACGCAGGCGACAGCGTGCCCGTCATGACGACATCGTTGAGAGCGAGATTGCCGAGTGGAGTCCCTGTGCAGAACAACTCGAAGGGTGCGGTGTCGGCTGCGGCCTGCCCGACGTCGACCGCGACCCCAACGAGCATGAACGTTCCCGAGATGGTCAGAACGGCTCCGACGACGACAGTGAGAACGCGACGCCAGCTTGCAGTTCGTCTCAACCGACTGATACCAGCGAACAAGGCGAATGGACCACCAACGCTACGCTGGTCCCGGAGCCGGCACCGATGATCCATCGCCCCCATCCCGGGAACACCCCCGTTCCTCCAATTAAAAGCGTCTGTTGCACGTGCATGCCTGTTCCAGGGTCCTTTGTCCCACGCACGTTCGCCCGTCGGCATCTCAACGGGCAGTTGTGACCTTCAGCGCTCTTTGGCTCACTCCCCGTTGTCAATGGCGAACGACGAGACCGTGCCAGTGCACGCCTCGCTTGCGGCCTCCGAGGTCGACGGCGATCGCCGGGCTCGAACATTGCGAGGGCAACGCGAACCACCACGCGGAGTATGTGCCTTGTCAGGGAGGCAATCAACTGTCGGGAATTGCATGCGGGAGGCGGATACCCTGGCCAGGGCCGATCCTGCGACCCCGGAGGGGTCAGACCAGGCGGATAACCCGGCGGCGAGCGTTACCAGCTACCCCCGCCTCGGAGCCGCGGGGCGCCAAGTAGCGCACTCCGGCATCACTTTCAGGATGTTGGCCTCAGGTGGCGAAAGCCGGTGATGACGGCGGCCACAGTCAAGCCAGCCGCGACTCCGATCACGAGTCCAACGACCAGCCACGCCCAGTCGAGTTGAACCTCGCAAGTCAATCGGACTCCGGGAGGCTGAGGGATGGAACTACCCGGACACACTGTGCTGGAGCCGAACCCAGTAGTGATGACAAAGAGCAATCCAGCGACCGCACCGGCAATGACAACGCCGATTTCCAGGAGCCGTTGGCCCCGAGGCATTCGACGGTAAGTACTCCAAAGCCCGCCCCCGGACAACAGCACCGGAAATGCCACCAAGCAGACGATCCAGGGGGGGCTGAGTGGTTTCACCAACGCAAGGACCAGTACGTATGGGACCAAGAGCACCCATACTGCCCATTTCTGCAGCTCCGTCAGGCCCCCAGCTCTCACCAGGTCATATCCTGCACCTGAGTCACCTGCGCCGAGGTAGCCACATCACGGCTTCCAGGTCGGTCCTAGTCTTCCGGTTAGTCGCTCTCCGTCTTCACGCTGACTCGCAATGCCGACAAGCCGTCACACGACAACGCATTCAGGCACGGGGGAGTCTGGCGGGATAGCCAGCCCGGCGAAAGAGGTACAAGCGCCGTGACGGTCCCTACGGCGTCTACTTTGTACCAGTAGACGGCAGTTGGGAGGGTAGCTGGTGGCGACGGGTGGCATGAATAGGTACGGACGAGCACGCCCCGAGCAGACAGCGTAGGTGCTGTCCACGGGAAACCACTGACAGACGTGTACTTCTCTGGCTCGACCACTTCAAGACCAAGGAAGGTTCCAGTGCGTAGGGTCAGCGATTGGCTAATCCAGACTCGCACCCACGAGGATGAGCGTGGCGCAACAGACGCTTGGTTAGGCACGCATAAAGGACTGCTTGACTGTCTTGCCTGTCCGCTGCACCCGGCCATCACCGAGCCACACATGGCAACGGAGCACACCAAGAGGGCCGCTACACCCGACCTCCGCCAACCCCAACTCATCCGTCAAGTGTGTGGTGGAGTTCACGCCTGATCAACCGCCCGGCACTGCCTGACCGGGGTGGGCAGGTCAGGGCCTATGGCAGGTCAGCCAGGCCGGAGCGGTATCACTCAGCCGAACGTTTCAGGTCGGGTTCTCTCGGAGCCAAGGTGACCGAACACGGCACATCCCGGATGCCCGCTCGTTTCGATACCCTCCGACGTTATCGGTCGGCCGGTTAGCTCAAGCGTCCCGGTGTCACTTGCTGTGTGTGAGTCGCCTTGTCGGACCGAACCAGCACGATGCTCAAGACAAAGACCAATACCGCGAACGCAATGAGGCCGATCTGGTTGAGCGCCTGGCTGGGTGCGAAGGCCCCAGTGGAGGCGGTGAATGCCGCTCCCTCGACGAACTCATACAGGGCGAAAACGCCGAAACCAGCTCCGAGCCAAGACGGGAGCCCACCGTGTCGAAATGCGACGACGGCTATGGCACCTGCAAAGGGGATGAGAGGAAAAGCGAGCAGCGACGCGCTCGCCGCCACCATGTCATAGAGCGCCTGAACGGTCCTCGCATCCGCTGTAGTGGCGGAAAAGGCAAGCGCCGCCTGCACCAAGAGTTCAGCCCCCGCTGCGGCCACGAAAACCAATCCGGCGCCAAACGCCACTGCT
>DATHCF010000159.1:0-2453 GCA_035319705.1 Acidimicrobiales bacterium
GAAACCGGACCGTTGCAGTGCGTCGACCACGAGCTCGCTCTGCGCCGAAACCTCGTCCCTGGCCCCCCACGAGCCGTAGGTGACGGGCCAGCCGGCCACCGGCGTGAGGTCCTTTATGGGGATGGGAACCCCGAAGAACGGCGGCAGGTCGTCCGGATCGCGCTGCGCGACGGCCTCGCCGGCTGCCTTCGCCGCCGATCGGGCCTCGTCGTCGTTCCGCCAGATCACCGCGTTGATCCGGCCGTTGCAGGCGTCGACGCGGGCCAGGCAGGCGTCGAGGAGCTCGACCGGGTGCAGTTCCTTCGAACGGATGGCGGCGGCTGCCGCCCGGGCGGTGGTGAAGGTGCCGGCCGGGTCAGCCATGGCCCTTCCACGCCTCCGGCTCCGGCTCCGGCAGCTGGATCAGCACTCGGTCCCCCGCCGGCTCGAGCTCAGGAAGCCAGGTGGTCGAGTCCGTACAGGGCGATGGCGTTGCCCCGGACGATCTTGCGCTTGGACTCGTCGTCCAACCCGGCCATCTGGCGTTCGGCAACCTCTTTGGTGTGCGGCCAGGTGGAGTCCGAGTGCGGGTAGTCCGACTCGTAGGTGATGCGGTCCACGCCGATCTCCTGCACCGAGCGCAGGCCGTGGGCATCGTCGAAGAAACAGCCGGTGATCTGGCGGCGGAAGTAGGTGGAGGGCGGCTCCGGGACCTTGTCGGCCACCCCGCCCCAGCCGCGGTTCTCCTGCCACACCACATCGGCGCGTTCGAGGATGTAGGGGATCCAGCCGATCTGGCCCTCGGAGTAGGCCAGCTGCAGGGTCGGGAAGCGCACCAGGATGCCGGAGAAGAGGAAGTCCACCACCGAGAAGGTGGCGTTGGTATGCGTGAGGGTGGATCCCACCGCCGGCGGGGCGTCGGCGGAGGTGGAGGGCATCTTGGAGGAAGAGCCGATGTGCATGTTGACGACGGTCGAGGTCTCGGCGCAGGCGGCGAAGAAGGGGTCCCAGTAGTTGGCGGGATCGTGAACCGAGGGCAGGCCCAGAAACGGTGGGATCTCGCTGAAGCACACCGCCCGTACGCCCCGCTCGGCGTTGCGGCGCACCTCTGTGGCAGCCAGGTCCGCGTCCCACAAGGGAATGAGGGTCAGCGGTACGAGCCGCCCCTGGGATTCGCCGCACCACTCCTCCACCATCCAGTCGTTGTAGGCCTTCACGCAGAGCAGAGCCAGCTCCTTGTCCCTGGCCTCGAGGAACGTCTGGCCGCAGAAGCGGGGGAAGGTGGGAAAGCACAGCGAGGCCTCGAGGTGGTTCACGTCCATGTCCTCGAGGCGCGGCTTCACCTGGTAGGCGCCCGGCCGCATGTCCTCGTAGGTGATGCCCTTCATGGTCACCTCATCGCGCGGCACACCGGCCGCCGCGTCGAGACGCAGCAGAGGGCGGCGAAGCTCCTCGTAGTACCACCAGTCGGTGGGATCGCCCTGGCTGCCCGGCTTCACCGTGAGCTTGCCGCCCACGAAGGTGATCTCACCCATGGGGGCGCGCACCACACGCGGCCCCACCTCGGCGTACTTCGACGGCAGACGGTCGCTCCACACCGTCGCCGGCTCCACCACGTGGTCGTCCACGGACACGATGAGCGGCAGGTCGGCCATGCCGGCCAGCATAGCCAAGGGATCTGACGGGCCGTCAGGTCCCGGGTACCGCCTGCTACCGGGCGATCCGCCCGCCGGTTCGGCCTTCGGATCGACACATCCGGGTCGTAGGCTGGTATTGAATGCGTGCAGTGGACGAACGCAGTCTCGCCGAACGCCACCGTCTCGGCCTCGACGAGCGCGACGAGATGTGGAAGGGCGAACTGCACGTGGTCCCGCCAGGCTCCCAACGGCACCAGTCGATCGAAAGCAATCTGCTCGTGGCTCTGTGGCCCGCCGCCCGTCGGCGCAGTTTGCGAGTCCAGGTGGAAACCGGGGTCTTCGCCGAGTCGGACGACTACCGCGTGCCGGACGTGGTCGTGTTCGGCGAGGAGGCGAAGAGCGAACGCGGCGTGGATGGTTCTCCCGAGCTCGTGATCGAGATCCGCTCGCCGGGGGACGAGACCTACGACAAGCTGCCCTGGTACCTGGAACGGGGGGCCGAAGAGGTCCTCGTCATCGACCGCGACGGCCTCACACTCGAGCTCTTCACCGTCGAGGGGCCCGTCCCCGCAGCCGACCACGGCTGCGTCGTGCTTCGTTCCCTTGGTGCGGTTCGGCTCTGCCCCGGCGACGACACGCTGGTGGTGGACGGCTCGCCGCTCGAGCTCTGATCTGAGCCCCTACCAGTCCACCAGGCCCAAGAGACGCGCCCGGTGCCAGCCGGCGTCGCCCCAGGCACCGGCCAGCGCCCAGGCCCGCTTCATCCACAAGTGCAGGTCGTGCTCCCACGTGTAGCCGATGGCCCCGTGCACCTGCAGTGCCGTCGAGGCAGCGAGG
>DATHCF010000160.1:0-3408 GCA_035319705.1 Acidimicrobiales bacterium
GTGCACGGCACTGGCCTTCGTGCTCTTCTTCGCCCTCATCGCCGAGGTCGGCGCCCTGCGGGCCACGGTGATCACCTACGTCAACCCGGCGGTGGCCGTCGCCTTGGGGGTGGGGGTGCTCGGCGAGCGCTTCACCGTCGGGACCGCCGTCGGCTTCGTGCTCATCCTGGGCGGCTGCTTCCTGGCCACCCGGCCGCTGCGTCCGCAGTCGGCCGCCACCACCGCCGCCATGAGCTCGCCGTCGGTGGCCGAGCCCTGAGGACCGGCGGCTACCCGCTTGAGGCCTCGCCGGCCACCGAGCGCACATGGGACATGCGGGCCTGGTCGAGGGCCTCGGCGGCCGCCTCGTCGTTGGCCATCTCGGCGTCGAGGTCGGTCTCCGCGTAGGAGAGCACGCCCATGTCCTCGAAGGCCCTGGTGATGCGGGGGCCCCACAGGCCGATGTCCTTGAGCACCGGGACGATGCGCATGAACAGCAGGCTCCGGAAGTTCCGTTGCAGCTCGCTGGTCACGACGTACTCGGTGAGCTCGCGCGGCATCTCGAGGCGCTCGAAGATCTCCTCGCCGTTGAAGCGGTCGCGCATGCGGTAGCAGGCGTCGACGCAGAACTCCTCGCGCTCGTCGCGCTCGGCCTGGGTGAGCTGCGGGTAGTAGTCCCGCAGGGCGAGCCGCCCGAAGGCCACGTGGCGCGCTTCGTCCTGCATCACATAGGCGTTGATGGCCTTGCCCAGCGGCTCGGTGGCGGTGTTGCGGATGAAGCCGAAGGCGGCCAGCGCCAGGCCCTCGATGAGTACCTGCATGCCCAGGTACGTCATGTCCCATCGGCTGTCGCTGATCACGTCGTCGAGCAGGCTCTTCAGGTTCTGGTTGAGCGGGTAGGTGAGATCGAGCTTCTCGTGGAGGTAGCGGCTGTAGACCTCGACGTGGCGGGCCTCGTCGATCACCTGGGTGGCGGCATAGAACTTGGAGTCGATGTCGGGCACGGTCTGGACGATCTTGGCCGTGCAGATGAGCGCCCCCTGCTCGCCGTGCATGAACTGGCTGAAACGCCATGCTTCGGTGTGGTAGCGCATGGCGGCGCGTTGGCGCTCGTCCATCTTGTCCCACCACTCGGTGCCGGCGATGGGGTTGAGCGCTTCGGGCAGCCCGAGCGGGTTGTCGTGGTCGACCTCTATGGACCAGTCGAGACGGTCCTTGGCGATCCACTGCCGGCGGGTCCCCTTGTCGTAGAGACGCAGCAGCTGGTCCCGGCCGTCTGTGTAGTCGAAGTCGAAGACCGTCGTGGCCGGCGACTCGATCGACCAGCTGTGGTCTTCTGTGGGCGGTGGGCCTGTGTTCCGGGTGGCGGGCTCCGACACGTCGGGCCCCGCACCGGCGTCGACGGTCATGGCTGCCTCCTCGCCCTTACGCCCCCGGTGGCGTTCTTCGGATCCGTACAGACCCTATGCCGCGGTGCGCGACGGCGCACCGGAGAACGTTTTCGAGCCGTGTCCGCCTACAGCTTCGGAAGGGTGGGAATGGTGATCTCGGGTGTGGTGGTCGTCGTGGTGGTGGTCGTGTCCGGCTACGTCGTCGTGGTGGTGGTCGTGTCCGGCTACGTGCTCGTGGTGGTGGTCGAACCACCCGAACCCGAGCCACCGGAGCCGGAGCCCGAGCCCGAACCGGAGCCCGAACCACTCGAGCCCGTCGTCCCACCCGTACCGCTCCCGCTGCCCGCACCTCCAGACCCGCTCGAGCCCGACGAGTTCCCCGATCCTCCTCGGCTGTTGCCGGAGGACGATCCCGAACCGCCGCCCGAGGCGGACCCGCCATGGTTGCCGTCGCCCACCGTGGCGGCGGTCGTGGTCGGCTCCCGGCCGGGGGTGAGATTGCTCACGGTGTGCGGCGTCCTGCTGGCTCCGAGCAGCAGGGCGAGGAGTGCCACCACCGCCACCGATGCGACGGCCACGGCGATCGACCTGCCGAAGTGCCGCCGTGACGGGGCGACGGCGCTGTCACCGGCACCGCCCACCGCCGCCAGTGTCGCCGCGGCGGCGGCCGGGGCTCTCGAGCTCGGGTGGCCGTTGGCCCGCCGGGTGGCGTACAGGCGGTTGTCGGCGACTCTCATGAGCGTGTCGAGGTCGGCGCCGTCGGAAGGATAGCTGGCGCTGCCCCAGCTGAAGCGGGGGGCGCCTTGGGCGGCCACGCGCCCCATGATCTCGGGGACGGCCTTGGCGTCCGCCAACGGCAGCAGCGCGACGAACTCGTCGCCGCCGATGCGGAAGAGCTGATCGGTGGCCCGAAGCATCTTCCGCATGGAGTCGGCCAGGCCCTCAATGGCCGCGTCACCGGCGGCGTGCCCCTCGGTGTCGTTGATCGTCTTCAGCCTGTCGAGGTCGATCACGACCAGCGACAGGGGATTGGCGGTACGCGACGACTCGGCCAGGGCCACGGTCCCCGCCGTCTGCAGGGCGCGTCGGTTTCCCGCTCCGGTGAGCGAGTCCGTCAGCGCCGCGTCCTGCAACTCCGCCAGTGCTGTGTGGTTGGCGGTGCTGGTCACGAGGCCGAGGATCTCCTCGAGGCGACCCTGCATGGCACTCGGGCAGTTGGCGCTCAGCACCTGGCGCAGACTGGCCAGGCGGCGGGCCAGCACAGCGGGTGATCCGATGGTGAAGGCCCACCTGCGGCTCGCCCGTTCGAGGTCGTCGGTCGGCCCTCCCCGGAGGCTGGCCACCACGGCCTCGATCAACGAGCTCGACTCCGGCTCGTGGAACGGCCCGTCCTGGTCGGCCCCCGGTGTTGCTGACCGCCACCTGTCGACCACAACGTCACGCTCGGCCATGCGCCCCCTGCCCGAACGGCGAATTCCTCCGGTGTCGCGGATGTCCCACCGGGCCCTTGTGCCAGGACGTTGATATATCGGCCGAAGCGGGCCCTGGCCTTAGCATCGCCCGTGGCGGAAACCCGATCCCGGGCGCCCCGGAGCCGCTCGGATCGAGAGCCGACCAGCTCAGAAGCTCAGGGGGCGTCGGCCGCGTCGTCCACGTCGCTCACGATCAACCGGGGGCCCGACGGCCAGTCGAAGTAGCGCCAGCTCCAGTTGACGAGGACCACCAGGCGGTTGCGGAAGCCGATCAGGTAGACGAGGTGGAGCCCCAGCCAGGCCAGCCATCCGAGGGTGCCCCGGATGACAGGCAGGCCCGGCACCTCGGCCACCGCGGCGCGCCGGCCGATAGTGGCCATGATCCCCTTGTCCCGGTAGTGGAACGGCTCTGTCGGCTCCCCGCCCAGGCGCCGCAGCACCTGGCGCCCGGCGTGGCGGCCGCCCTGGATGGCCCCCTGGGCCAGCTGCGGGGTCGTCCCCTTCTTCCCGCCCCCGAGAGGGGCGGCTGCCGCGTCGCCGATGACGAACACCTCGGGGTGACCGGG
>DATHCF010000161.1:0-3399 GCA_035319705.1 Acidimicrobiales bacterium
GGTGAACTTGGAGTCCACCTTGTCCAGCAGCTCCTCGACGGGAGGGTCCATCAGGGTGAAGCGGCGCTGAGCCATGAGAGAGGTCTGCCCTTCGGGGATCAGGCGCCCGGCTGGTCCGGGGCGCCTCGACGATGGCCATCCAGTATAGATGCCACCTGGGCGACGGCCCCTTCGAGGTCGTCGTTCACCACGACGTGCGGGGTGAGCGCACGGCCCACACGCTCTTCCTGGCGGCCCGTCTCGATGCGCCGGGCCACCTCCTGCTCCGAATCCCCCCGCCCGCGCAGCCGCTCGGCTTGGACCTCGGCCGAAGGGGGCACCAGCAGGATCAAAAGGGCGTCAGGGTGACGGGACAGCACTTGCCCGGCCCCCTGCAGGTCGATCTCGAGCAGGACGTCCTTGCCGGGTGGTGGCGACGGATTCGGCGTGCCGTAGCGATGGCCGAGGAACTCCGCCCACTCGAGGAATTCGCCGGCCGCCACGGCAGCGTCGAAGCGCTCGTCGTCGACGAAGGTGTAGCTCTCCGAGGACTCACCGGGACGCGCCGGACGAGTGGTCCACGAGCGGCTCAGCCACAGCGAGGGATCGCGCTCGACGAGGCGGGCTGCCACGGTGCCCTTCCCCGCCCCCCCGGGGCCGGAGATGATGACGATCAGCGAGGATCAGGACTTGTTGATCTGCGCCAACAGGGCGTCGCGTTGGTTCACACCCAGCCCTTGCAGGCGCCGGCTCTCACTGATGCCCACCGACTCCATGAGCCGACGCGCTTTCACCTTTCCGAGTCCGGGCAGCGATTCGAGCACCGAGAGCACCTTCATCTTCCCGACCGTCTCGTTCGACTCGGATTGGTTCAGCAGCTCCGACAGGCTCATGGTGCCCATCTTCAGCTTCTCCTTCACCTCGGCCCGCTCGCGGCGGACCTTGGCGGCCTTGTCGAGCGCCGCCTGGCGCTGCTCCGGGGTAAGTGCAGGAGGTTGTGGCATGGCGGCCACCTTAGCGTCCTGCATCCCAGGTGGGCAGTTGAGGGACTCGGGAGCGGACGGCTACGAGGAGACGGCGAAAGACCCCGCCACTTCCTCCAACAACGTCCGCGCCACACGCTCGGGGTGGGCCGCCGCGGTGACGGCCCGTCCGACCACCAGCAGATCGGCTCCTGCCGCCAACGCCGCCGCCGGGGAGGCGGCCCGAGCCTGGTCGTCCGCCGCCACACCGGGGGGCCGGATGCCGGGCACGACCCGGAGCAGTCCCGGCGCCGCCCGTCCGACGACCTCCAAGTCGGACGCCGCGCACACCACGCCCCCGCAGCCGCTCTCCGCCGCCAGGGCGGCCCGCTCGGCCAAGACTTCCACCGGCGCCTCGGCCGCGCTGGTGAGGATCGTCACACCCAACACGCACGGTGCCGGGGCGCCGGCTGCCGCCGCTCCGGCGGCCATGCCGTCGACGGCGGCCCGCAGCATCTCGGGGCCTCCCTGGGTGTGGACGGTGGTGTAGGCGGTGCCGAGTCCGCCGATGACGGTGGCAGCACGGCGGACCGTGGTGGGGATGTCGTGCAATTTGAGATCGAGGAAGACCCGGTACCCCTCCACCGTCAGGGCGGAGATCGTCTCCGGTCCGGAGGCCCCGAACAGCTCGAGGCCGACCTTCGCCACGCCGAACCACGGACGCAGGCGGCGGGCGAGGCGAAGAGCGACGACCAGATCGTCCACGTCGAGGGCCAGTGCCAGGTGCTGGCGAGGATCGCCAGAAGGACTGGGGTCAGACATCTCCGCCTCCTCCTGCGCCACCGAGCTGTCCGTGCGCCGTTGTACCCGTGACGGCGCGCGTGCCGGAGAAGAGCTCGCTCGCCGGTTCGGTCGCTGCTGGGCTCCCCTGGCGGTGCACGGCGCTCACGAGCTCCGACACCGATCGGATACGGTGCCTGCGGCACCAGCGGACCAGACCGGAGAGGACGTGCGCCGGCGCTCTCGGGTCGCCGAAGGTGGCGGTGCCGACCTCCACCGCATTGGCTCCGGCCATCATCATCTCGACCGCGTCCACCCCTCGGCTGATTCCGCCCACCCCGACGATGGCGGCCGACGGGAACGCCGCTCTGGCGTCGTGCACGGCCCGGACGGCCACCGGGCGGATGGCCGGCCCCGAGAGGCCGCCCCCTGCCGGTCCCGAACCCAAGGCGTAACGCCCGTGGTTGACGTCGATGGCCATGCCCAGAACGGTGTTGACGAGCACGAGGGCCTCGGCGCCGGCACCGAGCGCAGCACCGGCCACCTCCAACAGGGCGTCGGTGTTGGGACTCAGCTTGACCCACAGAGGCAGGTGGGCAGCAGCCGCCGCCGCCGTGGCGTCGGCGGTGGCCGAGGGGGAGTGGGCGAACATGCGGCTGCGGTCCTCCAGGTTGGGACAGCTCACGTTGACCTCGACCGCCACCACCGCCGGAGCGCCCGCCACCATGGCCGCCGCCCGGGCATAGTCCTCCACCCGGGTGCCCCACAGGCTGACCACCACCCGGGCGCCACGGTCGGCCAGCGCCGGAAGCTCGGTCTCGAGCCAGGCGGCCATGCCCGGGCCCTGGAGGCCCACGGAGTTGAGCATGCCGGCGGGCGTCTCCCGCACACGCGGCGCGGGGTTGCCGGGCCAGGGGTCGGCCGACAGCGACTTGACCACCATCGCCCCGAGGCGGTGGAGCTCCATGTAGCCCGCCAGCTCGGCACCGTGGCCGGCCGTTCCCGAAGCGGTGAGGACGGGATTGGGCAGGGCGACCGACCCCACCTTCACCTGTAGGTCCAACGCTGCTGCCACCGTTTCCTCTGTCCTTGCTGTCCTCTAGCTGTGTGTCGCCCGGTCGAGCGGGGCCGCCCGGTCGAACGGCGCACAAGACGCGGGCGATTTTTCCGTCTCGTGTTCGCCTGTCGCCGGCGACTGCATCTCCTGCAAGCTGATGACCGACAACGGGTGGCGCCGCCAGTCCGCCATGCCGGCGGCAGCGGCCCGGGCGGCGGCCACGGTGGTCAGGCAGGGCACGCCGCTGCGTAGCGCGGCGTCGCGGATGTGCACGCCGTCGGCCTGCGGACCACGGCCGCGCGGGGTGTTCACCACCAGCTGCACCTGTCCCGAGGTGATGAGCTCGACAGCGTCGGCCGCCGGGCCCGCCTCACCCACCTTGGCCACCGTGATTCCCACCGACAGACCGTTTCCTTCCAAGAACGCCGCGGTGCCCGAGGTGGCGGCCAGCGTGAAGCCGAGCTCGGCGAAACCCTTGGCCGCCTGCAGCCCGGCGTCCTTGTCGCGGTCGGCCAGCGACAAAAAGACCGTCCCGGCCGAAGGCAAGGCGGTGCCGGCGGCGATCTGGCTCTTGGCGAAGGCGAGCCCGAAGGTGGTCCCCACCCCCATCACCTCGCCGGT
>DATHCF010000162.1:0-10057 GCA_035319705.1 Acidimicrobiales bacterium
GTGGCGGTGTCGTTGCCGAACAGCGAGCTGACGCTGGTGAACTGGCTGCCCGTCAGCTGCATGCCGTCGCCCGAGTCACCGGCGAAGCGGATGACGACGCGGTCGAGCTCGACAGTGTGGTGCTGGTGCTCGGTTGTGGTCGACACTGACCTCACCCTCCGAGACCCGAGCATACCGCCCGGTCCGTGTCCTCCCGGGCTGGGCGGGCCGCCGGCCAGGGCGCCGGCCTGGTCCTCAGCGCCAGGCCCTGTGCGCCAGGCCCTGTGCGCAGGGCCCTATGCGATGGTCACCGAAGGATCGAGGAAGACGTCCTGCACGGCGTGGACCAGCTCCACGCCCTCGGCCATGGGCCGTTGGAACGACTTGCGGCCCACGATGAGCCCCGACCCGCCGGCGCGCTTGTTGATCACCGCCGTGCGCACGGCCTGCGCCAGGTCGTGCGATCCCTTGGACTCGCCACCGGAGTTGATGAGCCCGATGCGACCGGCGTAGCAGTTGAGCACCTGCCAGCGCGTCCAGTCGATGGGGTTGTCGCTCGTCAACTGGTCGTAGACCAGCGGGTCGGTCTTGCCGAACTTCAACGCGTTGTAACCACCGTTGTTCTCCGGCTGCTTCTGTTTGATGAGGTCGGCCTCCAGGGTGACGCCGATGTGGTTGGCCTGCCCGGTCAGATCCGCCGCCAGGTGGTAGTCCGCTTCGGGGGTCTTGAACGCCGGGTTGCGCAGGTAGCACCACAGCACGGTGAACAGACCCAGGCGGTGCGCCTCGGCGAAGGCCTGCCGCACCTCCTGGATCTGGCGGTCGCTCTCCTCCGAGCCGAAGTAGATGGTGGCGCCCACCCCCACCGCCCCGAGGTCGGCCGCTTGGCGGACCGATCCGAACATCACCTGGTCGTAGGTATTGGGGTAGTGGAGGAAGTCGTTGTGGTTGAGCTTCACGATGAACGGGATGCGGTGTGCGTAACGCCGGGCCACGATCCCGAGCCCGCCCAGGGTGGTGGCGATGGCCGAGCAGCCGGCGGCCAGGGCCAGCTCGCACAGGTTGGCGGGGTCGAAGTAGGCGGGGTTCTTGGCGAAGCTTGCCGCAGCTGAGTGCTCGATGCCCTGGTCCACCGGCAGGATCGAGAGGTAGCCCGTGCCACCGAGGCGGCCGTGCTGGTACACCGAGGCCAGGTTGCGGAGCACCGCCACCGGCCGGTCGCTGTCGCGCATGACCCTGTCGGCTACGTCCGGGCCGGGCAGGACGAGCTCGTCGGCGGTCACGCCCTTACACGTGTAGCTGAGCAGGGACTCGGCCTCTTCGCCGAGAAGGCCCTGGATGTCTCTGTCCACGGGGCTCGCCTCCTGGGATTGCTTCGGGTCTTGCCAGCTTACGGGCGGGTGGCCGAGAGCCGCCTGGAGCCCGGCTCTCGAGTCCTCGACCCGCGCCGAGCCCTCAATCTGCCGAGGCCAGGGCCTTGAGGGCCCGTTCGATGCCGGCGTCGTCCACGTCGTGGTGGGTGACGAGGCGCACCGTGCCGGGCGCGATGGTGTCGGCCAACACGCCCTCGGCGCGCAGGTGGGCGAACAGGCGATCGGGGGCGGGGTGGCGGAACACCACGATGTTGGTCTCGACCTTCTCCGGACGGCAGTCCGATTGCGGCCACCGTTCGGCCACGCCAAGAGCCAGGCGCCGGGCCCGGGCGTGGTCCTCGGCCAGGCGTTCCACCATCGAATCGAGCGCCACCAAGCCCGCTGCGGCCACCACCCCCGCCTGGCGCATCCCGCCGCCCAGGCGGTGACGGGTCAGGCGCGCCTCGACCATCAGGTCGGCCGGGCCGGCCAACACAGAGCCCACCGGTGCGCACAGGCCCTTGGACAGACACGACATCACCGTGGTCGCACAGGCGGCGAAGGCGGAGGCCGGCACCCCACTGGCCACCTCGGCGTTGAAGAGGCGGGCGCCGTCCATATGGATGGGCAAACCCCCCGCCGCGTCGCGCACCGCTCCCAGCGCGTCGAGGCTCCAGACGCGCCCACCGGACGGCATGTGCGTCTGCTCCACGCACACCAGCCCGGGCTCGGGCTGGTGATTCTCCGCCGCCTCCCGGACCCACCGAACCGCTTCGGGGGAGAAGCTGCCGTCCTCGTCGTCGAGCAGATGGAGCTGCACCCCGGCCATCGCCGCCGCGCCCTCCTCGTAGATCACCAGGTGCTGCCGGCGGCCGGTCACCACCAGCTGACCGGGAGCGCACAGCACCCGAAGAGCGATCTGGTTGGCCATGACGCCCGAGGGGACGAACAGCCCCTCCGCCTTGCCCACCCGGGCGGCGTACGCCTCCTCCAGGGCGATGACGGTGGGATCCTCGCCGAACCCGTCGTCACCCACCTCGGCGTGCGCCATGGCCCTGCGCATCTCGGGGGTGGGGCGGGTGACCGTGTCGCTGCGCAGGTCGACGAGGCCGTCGCTCACACCCGCGACGCTACCGGGCCGTCATTTCGCCGCTCCGGCGGGGTTGCAGCGCGCCCTGCGGCTCGGCGCTTCGGACGGGGGCTCGCGCCCCTTCGGCCGAGGGCGGCGAGGCGGACCGCCGCATCGGCCACCTCGGGATCGGCTTCCACCACCCGGGCGAAGAGCTCTCGGGCACGGGGCAGATCGCCGGCCCTCTCGGCTAGGTCGGCCAACAGGTACCACTGGCGGACGTGGCGATCCGCGGGGCGGCGGAGGTTCCGGGCCGCGCCTGCCGAAAGCAGGAGGTCGGTGGCGGCCTGCAGATCGCCGGCGTCGGCCAACTGCGCGGCGAAGACCAGCCGGCCCTCGGCCAGCACGTCGGCGGAAGGCGAGGCGGCGCGCAATTCCTCCCAGAGCTCTCTCACCTTGCGACGACGCCCGAGGGCGCGCTCACAGTCCATGAGCACCGGCAGCTGCGACGGGTCTCCCCCCGAGAGCCGGCGTGCCGCCTCGAGGTGGCGCAAGGCCTCGCGGTAGCGGCCGAGGCGGTAACAGACCAAGCCGTGCAGCTCGCGGGCCGACGCGGAGTCAGGAACCTCGTCGGCCAGTGCCTTGGTGATGCGCACTGCCTCGGCATAACGGTCTCGTGCGTAGGCGCGCATGGCTGCTTCCAGCCGCTGCGCCAATTGGCTGCCGCGATGGCTCCCGGCGGCGGCGGTGAGCTCCGCGGTCACCTCCCGGGGCAGGACGCCCTCGTCGCCGGAGGCCGGCCGGCGTCTCGTCCGGGCGCCGGGGGCGCGCAGGCCGGCCACCGGCACCGGGCCCTCGTCGAGCCATCTCTGCTGGCCAGGGGGGTTGGTGCGGCTGAGCCGGCTGGCCGGAGACGGCGGCTGGGGTCGCTCCGCGCCGCTCTGGCCAGGAACCTCCCACAACACCGTGGTCCCCTTGCGGGCGACGCTCCCCCATCGGGTCGGCGGACGGCGTGATGGGCCGGGGGACGCTCTGTTCTCGGTGTTCTGGCGTTGTCGTCGGCCGCCGGTGCCTGCAGTGCGGCGGGAATCACGCCCGGCGCTCCTCGCCGGGGTACCGGTGGTGCCGATCCTCCCGCCGGCGCTGCCTGCCCGGGTCCCGGAGGCGCCGGTGCTGCGACCGGCAGTGCCCGCCCGGGTCCCGGAGGCGCCGGTCCTGCGACCGGCAGTGCCCGCCCGGGTCCCGGCACTGACGGCCCGGTTACCGCCGATCCTCCCGCCGGCGCTGCCGGCACGGCTCCCGGCGGCGCCGGTCCTGCGACCGGAGCTGCCGGCACCGGCGCGACCTGGCCTTTCCCGCCCACCCGGGCGCGGCGGAAGCTTCGAGCCGTCGCCCCGGGGCATGCCGTCGAGTGTAGGACCCGCCCCCGGCCACCCAGCGTCCCCTATCACTGCGAAAGTCGTCATGAAACGTTAACGTTCGGCCCGGGTGAGCGGTGAGGGCCGCCTGAGACAGGGAGAGATCCGTGCGACTGAGCAGCGTGATGAAACTGACGGCGGTGCTGGCCTGTGCCGGCCTGATCCTGGCGGCCTGTGCCACGAGCACCCCCTCCACCTCCAAGATCCCGACCGGGGGCACCAAGGTGACCGGGGGCGTGGCGACCTTCGCCGAGCCGCCCAGCGCCACCCCCAATTACATCTTCCCCTTCGAGACGGCCCAGTACGACACGGTCAACAACGTGTCGCAGTTCCAGTACCTCCTGTACCGGCCGCTCTACATGTTCGGTGCCCCGTCCAGCACCAGCCCGACGCTCAACGAGTCACTGTCTCTGGCCAGCCTGCCCGCCTATTCCAACAACAACACGACGGCTGCCATCACCATGAAGAACTACGTGTGGTCGAACGGGGAGGCCGTGAACGCCACCGACGTGCTGTTCTTCATGAACATGCTCCACGCCGAGACGGCGAACTGGTACTCCTACGTCCCCGGCCTGTTCCCCGACAACGTGAGCAACGTCACAGTCAACAGCAGCGCCGACCAGGTCACCTTCACCCTGAAGAGCTCGTACAACCCCACCTGGTTCACCGACAACGAGCTCTCCCAGATCACGCCGTTCCCGATCTCCTGGGACGAAACGACCCTCAACGCCGCCCCTGGCTCGGGCAAGTGCTCGAGCGGAGCCTATGGGGCCGCCTCCACCGACACCGCCTGCACCGCCGTGTACAACTTCCTCACCGCCCAGGCCCAGGCCTCCCCCTCGTCGTTGCCCTCGAGCTCGATCTGGAGCGTGGTGGACGGGCCGTGGAAGCTGAGCGCCTTCGACTCCTCCGGTGACGTCACCATGGTCCCGAACACGAGCTACTCCGGGCAGAAGCCGACCATCTCCGAGTTCCAGGAGCTGCCCTTCACCACCGACAGCGCCGAGTTCGACGCCCTGGTGGACGGGAAGATCGATGTCGGCTACCTGCCCATCCAGGACGTGACCGCCAGCACCAGCAACGCCACGGTGGCCGGGGCGAACAACCCGCGCATGTCCACCCTGGGCTACTACCTCACCCCGTGGGTGCTGTTCGGCTACAACTACGCCGTCCTGAAGCTGACCTCGATCGGCGACAATGGCGCGGCCGGGAAGATCTTCTCGCAGCTGTACTTCCGCCAGGCTCTGCAGCGCCTTGTCGACCAGCCGCTGTACATCAGCAAGATCGCCAAGGGCTATGCGGTGCCCACGTACGGCCCGGTCCCGGTCCTGCCCGCCAACCCGTACGCGGATACCTTCGAGGAGAGCAACCCGTTGCCCTACAGCGTCTCGGCGGCCGAGACGCTTCTGAAGGACCACGGGTGGAAGGTGGTGCCGAACGGGACCGACACCTGCACCAATGCCGGATCGGGCACGAACCAGTGTGGTGCCGGCATCCCGGCGGGCACGCCGCTGTCGTTCACCATGCCGTTCTCCACTGGTGCCACCCTGCTGGACGACACCATCGCCGCCGAGGACTCCTCGTGGAAGTCGGCCGGCATCAACATCTCCATCGAGGGCCAGACCTTCGACACCGTGGTCGGCAACTACGCCCCGCCGTGCACGAGTTCGGCTCCCTGTACCGAGGAGTTGGGCTGGTGGGGTGGTGGCTGGGAGTACTCCCCCGACTACGAGCCCACCGGTGAGCTGCTGTTCGCCACCAACGCCGCCAACAACTCGTCCAACTGGAGCGACCCGATGACGGACAGCCTCATCGCCCAGACCACCACTGCCAGCACCACCAACTTGGACAACTACGAGAACTACATCGCCACTGAGTTGCCGGGAGTGATCTGGCAGCCCAACTTCGACTACTCGCTCGTCGAAGTGAAGGGCAACATGCGTGGGGTGGCGCCGTTGAGCTCGCTGTCGACCTTGTTCCCCGAGTACTGGTACTTCACCAGCTAGAGGACGGGCCGAGCTTCGTCGGCACTGCGGAGTGGAACAGAGACCCCGGGGGGTGGTTCGACCACCGTCCGGGGTCTCTGACTGTTAGCATTTTCCTGTGACCGGGTTCATCGTCCGCCGGTTCCTCCAGGCGGTGCTGGTGGTGCTCCTTGTCATGGCGCTCATGTTCCTGCTCGTCCACTTGGTGCCGGGTGGCGAGGCACGGGCGGTGCTGGGCCCGAGGGCCACGGCGGTGGCCATCAAGCAGTTCGTCAAACAGAACAACCTCAATCTGCCCATCTGGGACCAGTTCCTGCGGTATGTCGCCAACCTGGCCCGCATGCGACTCGGCAGGGCGCCCACCTATAACCAGTCGGTGGCTTCGCTGATCGCCCTGCGCCTGCCCCGGACCCTCATCCTGGTGGGCAGCTCCACTCTCCTCGCCCTCATCATCGCCATTCCCCTGGGCATCTACCAGGTGGTCCGGCGCAACAAGCCGGAGGACTACGTGGTCACCGGATTGGCCTTCCTCGGCTACTCGACCCCCGTCTTCGGGGTCGGGGTTCTGCTCATCTTGTTCTTCGCCGTCGACATCCACCTCTTCTCGTCCTTGGGCCCCCAAGGCGGTGGCGCCTTGAACGCCTTTTCACAGCCCAGCGCCATGGTGCTGCCGGTCGTCACCCTGTCGGTCATCACCATCGCCAGCTTCAGCCGTTACATGCGCTCCTCGATGATGGAGACCATGACCGAGGACTTCATCCGTACCGCCCGGGCCAAAGGCGTCCAGCCCCGGCGGGTTCTCTACGTGCACGCCCTGCGCAATGCCCTCATCCCCATCGTCACCCTTCTGGGCTTGACCCTGCCGACGATCGTCAGCGGGGCGGTGCTCACCGAGTCCGTCTTCAGTTATCCCGGCATGGGCCTGCTGGCAGTCGACGCCGCATTCCGTGTCGACGTTCCCACCTTGCTGGGCGTGACCTTCGTCATCACCCTCGCCACGGTGGCCGGCAACCTCCTGGCCGACGTCCTGTACGCCGTTGTAGACCCGAGGATCCGCTATGGCTGACACGTTCGACGACTCGGCGGGCGCTCTCGAGACCCGGCTGGAAGAGGCCGCCCCTCCGGGCCGCTTGGGGGAGTTCCCTCCGGCACAACTCCCCGGTACCGACCTGGCCGACCTGGCCGGGGCCGAATTAACGGAAGAGGCGCTCCCCCCTCCCGAAGGTGGCGAGCTCGGTCGCCACGCCGGAACCCTCGCCCGCATCGCCCGGGTGTTCGTCGAGAACAAGATGGCCGTGGCCGGGTTGGTGGTCATCGTCCTCGCCATCTTGTTCTGTTGCGTGGGGCCGTTCATCTACCACTCCAACCAGACCAACGCTCAGCTGGCGCTCTTCAACACCGAGAACGCCGCCCCCACTTCGCAGCACCTGCTCGGCACCGACGGCCAGGGCTTCGACATCCTGGGCCGGCTGATGTACGGCGGACAGCGATCGCTCCTGGTCGGGTTCACCGCCGCCACCATGGCCACCGTGCTGGGCGTGATCTACGGGGCCATCTCCGGCTTCTTCGGCAAATGGCTCGACGCGTTGATGATGCGCATCGTGGACACCCTGCTCTCCATCCCGCTGCTGTTCTTCCTCATCGTGCTGTCGGCGATCTTCCATCCGTCCCTTCCCATCCTCATCGTGGTCATCGCCTTCGTGTCCTGGCTGGTACCGGCCAGGCTGGTACGGGGCCAGACGCTGTCCTTGCGCGTTCGTGAATACGTGCAGGCGGTGAAGGTCATGGGGGGCAGCCGGACCAGGATCATCGCCCGGCACATCATCCCCAACACCATGGGGACCATCATCGTGAACACCACCTTCCAGGTCGCCGACGCCATCTTGATCCTGGCCGCCCTGGGCTATCTGGGTCTCGGCGTCCAGCCCCCACAGACCGACTGGGGCTCGATGCTGGCCAACGGCGTGAACTACGCGCTCGACGGATACTGGTGGGAGATCTTCCCGGCCCTGGCGGCCATCGTCCTGGTGGTGATGGCCTTCAACTTCGTGGGCGACGCCTTGCGCGACTCTCTGGAGGTCCGCCTCCAGCAACGCTGACCCGCCGCCCGGGTCAGCTCCCTGGCGCCCTTCCGCTTCCCGCAGCGACTGGCGACTGCTCCAAGTCGGCGGAGCCCGTGGGGGTTTGCAGTGGGAAATGGCAAGCGGCCAGGTGTTCCTGGCCGAACGGCCTGAGCGGAGGCTCCTCCTCGGCGCAGACCACCTGGGCGTACGGGCATCGCGTGCGGAACCGGCACCCCGAGGGCGGGTTCATGGAGGAGGGGAGCTCTCCCATGATGTGGTGTCCCCGCTTCTGTCGGGCCACGGCCGGGTCCGGCACGGGGATCGTCTCGATCAGGGCGTTGGTATAGGGATGGGCGGCCCGCTCGTAGACGTCGCGCGCCGGGCCCGTCTCCACGATCTTGCCCAGGTACATCACCGCCATGGTGTCGGCCATGTACTTCACGATGGCCAGGTCATGGCTGATGAAGAGGTAGCTCAGTCCATGGCGAGCCTGCATGGACTTGAGCAGGTTCAGGATCTGGGCCTGGATGGACACGTCCAAGGCCGACACCGGTTCGTCGGCGACGATCAGCTTCGGGTCGAGGGCCAGGGCCCGGGCCAGGCCGATTCGCTGGCGCTGCCCTCCGGAGAACTCGTGCGGGTACAGTTCGGCGGCGGCTCCCGGCAGTCCCACCTCCTCCAGGAGGCCCTGCACCACCTTGCGCCGTTCGTGGCTGGAGCCGACCCCCTGGACGTCGAGCGGCTCTTTCAGGATGGTGCCGACCCGCATGCGGGGATCCAGCGAGGCGTACGGGTCCTGGAACATCATCTGCATCTCCCGGCGGACCTTGCGCAACTCGCGGCTGCGCAGACCGACGAGCTGACGGTCGTCGACCATGATGGAACCGCCGGTCGGATTCTCGAGCGCCACGATCAACCGCCCCACCGTGGTCTTCCCGCAGCCGGACTCCCCCACCAGGCCGAAGGTCTCTCCCTGGCGGATGGAGAACGTCACGTCGGATACCGCCTTCACGGTGCCGATCTTGCGCTGTAGCACGGCGCCGGCCGTGACGGTGAACTCCTTCACCAGGTGCTCGATCTTCACCAACTCGGGCTGGCGGGCCAGTGCGTCGGCCCGGGCCCGTTGGCGGGCCAGGCCGACCTCGTCGACCTTCACCGAGATGTCGGCGGACTTGGCCACCGCCGCCGGCCGCTTGGCGATGGTGTTCGGGTCCACGTCCACCTGGTGGAGGCAGGCGGCCAGGTGGCCCGGCTTGGCCTTCTGTGCCTGGACCAGCGGTGGTTCGCGTTGCGTGCAGTCGGTCTGGGCATAGCGGCAGCGGGCCGAGAAGCGGCAGTGGTCGATGGGCTTCGACAGGTCGGGGGGAAGCCCGGCGATGCTCACCAGGGGGACCGAGGCGTCCTGGTCGAGCTTGGCCACCGAGGCCAGGAGCGCTTCGGCATAGGGGTGGCGCATCTCGGTGTAGAGGTCGTCGGTGGTGGCCACCTCGATGATCTTCCCGGCATACATCACGAGGACGCGGTCGGTCCGGGCCGCCACCACCGACAGGTCGTGGGTGATGAGGACGACCGACATGCCCAGCTCGGCCCGCAAGTGGTCGAGCAGGTCCAGGATCTGGGCCTGGATGGTGACATCCAGGGCCGTGGTGGGCTCGTCCGCGATGAGGAGCTTGGGCTCACAGACGAGCGCCATGGCGATCATGACCCGCTGGCGCAGCCCCCCCGACAGCTGGTGGGGGTAGGCGTCGAGGCGTTCCTCCGGCCGGGGCATCTCCACCAGCCGCAGCACCTCCAGAGCCCGCTGGCGCGCCTGCTCCTTGGTCGCCCCCCGGTGGAGGCGCACCGTCTCGCCGATCTGGTTCCCGATGGTCATGGTCGGGTTGAGCGAGGTCAGCGGGTCCTGGAAGACCATGCCGATCTGCTCGCCACGGACGTCGGACATCTCTTTTTCCGTGAGCGGGACCAGGTCGCGGCCGGCCAGTCGGATGGCCCCCCCGACGACGTGGCCGACGTTCGGGAGCAGGTGCATGATCGAGAGACCCACGGTGGTCTTGCCGCAGCCGGACTCCCCCACCAGGCCCACCGACTCGCCTTCGCCCACCGTGAGCGAGACGTCGTCGACGGCGGTGACCGTGGCGGTGCGCAGCCGGAACTCGGTCCTGAGTCCCTCGATCTCGAGCAGGGGCGCCAC
>DATHCF010000163.1:0-3415 GCA_035319705.1 Acidimicrobiales bacterium
ATCCTCGCTTTCAAGTACTACCCAGCGCAACTATGACGCCAAGACAGACGAGAAACGGCCACTTCCACGCATCGATTGAACCTATGACCATCTCACCAGCCCGTCATAAGCGCACGATAGATGGTTTCGATGTCACGCGGGTAAGCCTCAACACACCACTCGACTTCCCAGTGCATGAGATTGTGTTCCCAATGCCTCCACCAGACGTTCCACCCAGCGTTTCGCCACGCTGCAAGGCTCTCCATGAGTGCCCTGCAGTGGGCTGGTAGTCCCGTGGGTGACCAACACCACCGGTGGATTTCGTTAGGCGGCAGCGCACGGATGCGATCACATTCAATGTCAACGGTTGATCGGAACCAGTCAAGGAACCCCATCACACCTCCCGCCAAGTGGGTTTCGCATTCTCTCATCCCCTCTCAAGACCAGCTACGAACTCGGGTGGGTGTCGTTTGCCAGCCACATGGGACCAGGTAGCCACCGGTTTTGCCAGTGGCATGGGACCACCCCGTTTGCCAGTTATGGGACCACCCTGAGGGTCCACCTCCGCCGGCCGAAGAGACATTCGGCTGGGTCTCCGATGCCGAGGCGGAGGAGGCCCCATGGCGTTCAGGGAGGTCACGGTGGTCCAGATCAAAGAGGCGCTCAGGCGGTGGCTGCGGGGTGAAGGCGAGCGCACCGTCGCCCGGGGGGTCGGGGTCGATCGAAAGACGGCCCGGCGATACATCGCGGCGGCCATGGAGCTCGGCCTCGAGCGTTCCGGGGGCGAGGAACAGCTCACCGAGGAGCTGATCGGGCAGCTGGTCGAGGCGGTGCGCCCGCACCGGCCCGACGGCCACGGTGCGGCATGGCGGACGCTGCTCAACGAGGAGAAGCAGATCGCAGCGTGGGTGAAGCAGGACCTCACCGTCACGAAGATCGGGATCCTCCTCGAACGCCGGGGCATCGTCGTCCCACCCCGCACCCTGGCCCGCTTCGCCGTGGAGCGCTGCGGGGCCGGCCGGCGCACCACGACGGTGCGTGTCGACGACCCGCCGCCGGGCATCGAGCTGCAGGTCGATTTCGGCCGCCTCGGCCTGTTGGCCGACGGCGAGCGACGACGCGTGTGCCAGGGGCTCATCTTCACCGCCGTCTTCAGCCGTCACCAGTTCGTGTGGCCCACGTTCTCCCAGGCCATCGAGGAGGTGATCCGCGGCTTCGAAGCGGCCTGGGGCTACTTCGGCGGGGTGTTCCCCGTGGTCATCCCGGACAACATGAAGTCGATCGTCATCACCGCCGAGCACACCGCTCCCCGGTTCAACGACGTGTTCCTCGAGTACGCGCAGTCGAGGGGCTTCGTCGTCGACGCCGCCCGGGTGCGGACCCCGACCGACAAGCCACGTGTCGAGCGGGTCGTGCAGTACTCCCAGAAGAACTTCTTCGCCGGCGAGACCTTCGTCGACATCTTCGACTGCCGGGCCCGAGCCGAGACGTGGTGCTCGACCACGGCCGGCATGCGCATCCACGGCACCACGCAGTGCCGGCCCATCGAGGTGTTCGGTCTCGAGGAGCAGCCCCTGCTCCTCGACTTGCCCTCTGAGCCGTTCGACACGCCGGTGTGGTCGGACCCGGTGGTCCACCGTGACTTCCACTGCCAGGTGGCCAAGGCGCTCTACAGCGTGGACCACCGGCTGGTGGGCCAGACGCTGCGGGCCCGGTGCGACTCGTCGCTGGTCAAGTTCTACCTGCACGGCGAGTTGGTGAAGGTCCACCCTCGTCAACGCCCCGGTGGGCGCCGCACCGATGAGGCCGACATGCCAGAAGGCAAGGCCGTCTACGCCACCCGGGACATCGAGCGGCTCCGGCGCATGGCGGCCGAGCACGGGGAGGCCATCGGCGTCTACGCCAGCGCCCTCCTCGAGGTGCCGCTGCCGTGGACCCGCATGCGCCGGGTCTACCGGCTCCTCGGACTGGTGAAGAAGTGGGGGGCGAGGCGCGTCGAGGAGGCGTGCCGACGGGCCCTCGAGGCCGAAGCGCTGGACGTGAACCTGGTGGCGCGCATGCTCGAGCGGGCCCGGGAATCGACCGAGCCCGACGCCCGGCCGGACCCGGTCGTCATCCAGGGGCGCTTCGCCCGTGACACCTCGGAGTTCTCCTCGAAGACCGAGGCCCGGCGATGAGCACACCGACCCCCACCGTCTCTCCGGAGCTGAAGGTCCTCATGCGCAAGCTGCGCCTGGGCCAGCTCATCGACACCCTGCCCGAGCGCCTGGCCCTGGCCAAGAGCCACAACCTGGCCCACATGGAGTTCCTGGAGCAGTTGTTCTGCGACGAGGTCACCCGCCGAGACGGCGACTCGGCCGGGCGCCGGGCCCGAGCCGCACATCTCGATCCGCACATGGTGCTCGAAGCCTGGGACGACGGGGCCAAGGTCACCTACGACCGAGCCGTGTGGTCAGAGCTCATCACCATGCGTTTCGTCGAGCAGGCCCGCAACGCCTTCATCTTGGGGCCGGTCGGCGTGGGCAAGACCTTCATGGCCACCGCCCTCGGCCACATCGCCTGTCGCAGGCGCATCGGCGTGCACTTCGAGCGAGCCGACAGGCTGCACAAGCGCCTGAAGGCGGCCCGCCTCGACGCCAGCTTCGACGCCGAGATGCGCAAGCTCATCGGTGTCGATCTCCTCATAATCGATGACTTCGCCCTTACCGCCCTCGACGTCACGGAGACGGCCGACATCTATGAACTGTGCGTCGAGCGCCACCACGCCGGGGCCACCGTCCTGACGTCGAACCGGGACCCGAGCGAATGGCTCGCCGTGATGGCCGATCCGCTCCTCGCCCAATCGGCCGTCGACCGGCTGAAGAGCGCAGCCTGGGAGCTCATCATCGAGGGCGAGTCCTACCGCCAGCACGAGAAGCCGAGCATCGGCAAGGATCCGACCGACCCCCGGCCGCCGAGGCCACGGCGCCGACGCGCTTGACACCCACCACCGGCCCCCGGGATCATCACCTCCGCCGGCCAAGTGGACGCCGAGGTGGTCCCATGCTGCTGGCAACGGGGTGGTCCCATGGGGCTGGCAAATGACAAGCGCCAACGGCGAGATCTCTCAACGTAGTCGCACCAAGCGACGCGAGGGGCGGACCAATCAAAGCGAGAGCCGAAAGCCCGATAACGGCGAGGTATGCGGTCAGCAGCTTCGCCAAACGCAGTCTGGACAGCCCACCGGCAGCGACGCTCGTCACATCGCGTTGAACCGGATCTTCATTGTTACAAATGGTGATGGTCAACCAGGTGGCAACAAAGAAGAGAAGTAGGGCCGAGGAGGCATACGTCGGTAAGACGGAGCCGGTGTTGGGAGCGATGACGGCCAGAGCAGCCACGAAGAGAAGAACAGGAGCTACCCACCGAAGGGAACGACCGACATCCTTTGCAATGT
>DATHCF010000164.1:0-8685 GCA_035319705.1 Acidimicrobiales bacterium
TCGGTCACCGTCGGAAAGCTGCGCTCAGCGATTCCCGGAGGCCATCTTGCCCAGGTCGGCGGCGAAGGTCGTCTTGGGCCTGGCACCTTCCTTGCGCGGCCGCAGCGAGACGTCGACGTCCGCTGCCTGCGCCCGCAGGGCGGCCACCGTGCACTGCTCGCGCGGCCGGACGGCGAAGGGGTCGTAGCTGAAGATGCGCATGGCGTTCCGGTGGGTGATCTTGTCCACCTCGGCGTCGGGCACCCCGGCCAGGTACTTCATGGCGATCTCGGGCGCGTTGGGCCAGGTGGAGTCCGAATGCGGGTAGTCGCATTCCCAGGTGACCATGTCCATGTTCAGGTGATGGCGGCTCTCCACCCCGAAGGCGTCGTCGATGAAGCAGGTGACGATGCGCTCCTTGAACACCTGGCTGGGCAGCTTGTCCCCGAAGTCCTGGCCCGTCCACGCCTTGTGGTGGGCGTAGACGTAGTCGACCCGCTCCAGGAAGTAGGGGATCCATCCGATGCCGCCCTCCGACAGGGCGATACGCAGCGCGGGGTACTTGCGCAGCACGGGCGAGAACAGCAGGTCCGCCGCGCACTGGATGATGTTCACCGGCTGCAGGGCGATGAGGACGTCGAAGGGGGCGTCGGGCGCGGTGATGGCCAGGGTGGAGGACGAGCCGATGTGCAGGCACACCACCGTGCCCTCCTCGGCGCAGGCGGCCCAGAACGGGTCCCAGTGCGGCGAGTGGAAGCTGGGCCAGCCCAGTTTGGAAGGGTTCTCCGAGAACGTCACTGCATGGCAGCCCTTCCCCGCCATGCGCCGGACCTCGGCTGCCATGAGCTCCGGGTCCCAGATGGGCGGGATGGACAGGGGGATGAAGCGGCCGGGGTAGGCGCCGCACCACGACTCGACGTGCCAGTCGTTGTAGGCCCGCAGCATGGCCAGCGCCAGCTCCTTGTCCTCGGTGCGGGCGAAGAGCTGGCCGCAGAACTGCACGAAGGAGGGGAAGCACATCGATCCGAGCACGCCGTTCACGTCCATGTCGCGGACGCGCTGGTGGATGTCGTAGCAACCCGGTCGCATCTCCTCGAAAGAGGTGGGCTCGATCCCGTACTCCTCGGGCGGCCGTCCCACCACGGCGTTGAGCCCGACGTTGGGGATCTGGTTGCCCTCGTACGACCACACGTCGGTGCCGTCGTCCCTGTGGAGCACCCTGGGCTCCCGGCCCTTCCACATCGCCGGTACCCGCCCGTCGAACATGTCGGGGGGCTCGACCACGTGGTCGTCCACACTGACCAGGATCATCTCGTCCGCCTGCATCGACTGGGATCCTAATACTGACGCTCGTGTCAGGCCCAGGTGGCCGGCCGTACACTGTGGCGCTCATGGGCGCTGGCGACGCTGAGGACCGGGCGGTACGGCGCCCGGGGGTGCGCGGGGTGGCGGCCATCGCCGAGGCCGAGCCCGGGCGCACGGCGCTCGTCTTCGGGGAGCGTCGTGTGAGCTTCTCCGAACTCGACCGGCTGGCCGACGCCTGGGCCCGGGCACTCGAACCCCATGTGCGCCGGCCCGGTGACCGGGTGGCGGTGGCGCTGCCGAACGGCGTGGACGTGCTGGCCGCCTGGCACGGGGTGGCGCGGCTCGGGGCGCTGGTCGTCCCGGTGAACACCCGGCTCACCGCAGCAGAAGCCGCCTACCTGATCGCCGATTCCGCCGCCCGTGCCGTCGTGTCCGACGGGGCCGCCGCCGCGGTGCAGGCAGCCGCCGAGAGCGGGGTGCCGGCTCTGGGCCTGGAGGAGGCGGCGCACGAGTTCCGGTCGGGGAGCGGGCCGCCGACCGCCGACTACGTGGAATCGCCGGTCATGACCATGACCTACACCTCGGGCACCACCGGGCGGCCCAAGGGCATCGTCCGCCCGCCGCCCGCTCCGGCCACGGTGGCCCCGCCCAACCCCTTCGCCGCCTTCTGGGGATTCGGGCCCGACGACGTGCACCTCATGTGCGGCCCCGTGTACCACACGGCCCCGAGCGCCTATGCGCTCATGCATCTCGTCGAGGGGGCGACGGTGGTGGTCATGGAGCGCTGGGACGCCACCGAGGCGCTGCGGCTCGTCGAGGCCGAGCGGGTGACCACCTCGCAGATGGTGCCCGCCCAGTTCATACGCATCCTCGAAGCCGACTGGCGCCGTTTCGACCTCTCCAGTGTGCGCAAGATCCTGCACGCGGCGGCACCCTGCCCGGTGCCGGTGAAGCGGCGGGTCATGGAGGTCTTCCCCCCCGACGTGGTGTGGGAGTACTACGGGGCGAGCGAGGGGATGGCCACGGTCGTCTCGCCCCAGGAGTGGGCCGCCAAGCCGGGAACGGTGGGCCGCCCCTTCCCGGGACTGTCCATCCGCATCCTCGACGAGGAGGGCGAGCCGCTTCCCGCCGGTGAGGTCGGTGCCGTCTTCATCTCCGCCTTCGCCGGGCGCGGCTTCGAGTACCACAACGCCCCCGACAAGACCCGCTCGGCCTGGCGCGACGGCTACTTCACCGTGGGGGACCTCGGCTGGCTGGACGAGGACGGCTATCTCTTCCTGGCCGACCGCCGCACCGACCTCATCCTGTCGGGTGGCGTCAACATCTACCCGGCCGAGGTGGAGACGGCGCTGCTCGAGGACGACGACGTGGTGGACGCGGCGGTGTTCGGCCTGCCGGACGAGCGCATGGGCCAGAAAGTCCACGCCGTGGTGGAGCTGCGGCCGGGAGCGAGCCGTGACGAGGAGGCCCTCCGGCGCCGCCTGGCCCGGCACCTGGCCGACTTCAAGCTTCCGCGCAGCATCGAATTCGTCGACGAGCTGCCCCGTGAGCCCAATGGCAAAGTGGTGAAGACCCGCCTGCGCCAGGAGCGCGTCGAGGCGGCCAGGGAAGGAGCGTCATGACCGGGACGTCCGCCGCGCAGCATCGGGATGTGCAGGGGGAGTGGCGCCTGCTCGTCGACGGCAAGCTGGTCGAGGCCGCCGGTGGCGGGAGCTTCGCCAACATCGACCCGGCCACCGAGAAGTCGCTCGGTGACACGGCCGACGGCATGCCGTTGGACATGGAGGCGGCGATCGCCGCCGCCCGCCGGGCCTTCGACGAGACCTCGTGGTCCACCGACCACGCCTTTCGCAGCCGGTGCCTCGAGCAGCTGCACGCCGCGCTGGTCGCCCACAAGGAGGAGCTGCGCCAGGTGGTGGTGGCCGAGGCCGGCAGCCCCATCGCCCTCACCTACGCCATCCAGGTGGACCTGCCCATCGAGGACGTCCCCCACTACGCGGCGCTGGCCCAGAGCTACCCCTACGACCAGCCCATGCCCGAGCGCGACGTGTTCGGCCAGCGCACCAGGCGCCTGGTGCTGCGCGAGGCCACCGGGGTGGTGGGGGCCATCACGCCGTGGAACTTCCCGTTCTTCTTGAACATGGCCAAGCTCTCGCCGGCGCTGGCCGCCGGCAACACCGTGGTGCTGAAGCCCGCCCCCGACACCCCGTGGTCAGCCACCGTGCTGGGACGGATCATCGCCGAGGAGACCGACATCCCCGCCGGGGTGGTGAACGTGGTGGCGTCCTCGGACCACCTGGTGGGCGAGGTGCTCACCACCGATCCCCGGGTGGACATGGTCACCTTCACCGGATCCACCGTCACCGGACGACGCATCATGGCCAAGGGCTCCGACACGGTGAAGAAGGTCTTCCTCGAGCTGGGCGGCAAGTCGGCCAACATCGTCCTCGAAGACGTGGAGGACCTGACCGCCGCCTGCTCGGGAGGAGCCTTCGCCGTGTGCGTGCATGCCGGACAGGGATGTGCCATCACCACCCGGCTGCTCCTGCCACGGTCGCGCTACGACGAAGGAGTGGAGCTGGCCAAGGCGACCCTCGACGCCATGAGCTTCGGGGACCCGTGGGACCCGTCGAACCTCATGGGACCACTGGTGAGCGCCAAGCAGCGCGACCGCGTGCTCGGCTACATCGAGAAGGGGAAGTCCGAGGCTCGCCTGGTGCGCGGCGGGTCGATCCCGGCCGACCGGCCCACCGGGTACTTCGTGGAGCCCACGCTGTTCGCCGACGTGGATCCCAAAGCCGCCATCGCCCAGGAGGAGATCTTCGGGCCGGTGCTGGTGGTCATCCCGTATGCAGACGAGGACGACGCCGTGCGCATCGCCAACGACTCCATCTACGGCTTGTCGGGTGCGGTGACGAGCGCCAGCGAAGAGCGCGCCCTGGCCGTGGCCCGGCGCATCCGCACCGGCACGGTCAGCGTGAACGGCGGGGTGTACCTGGCCCCCGACGTCCCCTTCGGCGGCTACCGACAGAGCGGGGTGGGACGGGAGCACGGCCGAGAGGGCTTCGAGGAGTACCTCGAGACCAAGACCGTGGCCATCGCCGCTCAAGGCGCGGGAGGGCCCAAGCTCGGCTCCTCGTGAGCTGAGTGTCGCCGGAGCGGCCGGACCGGGCGGGGGGCGTCTGGGCCGATGATCGACGTCCATTTCGTCATACTCGGCGCGGCCATTGGCGCCGTGGGGACGTGGTGGTACCTGCGAGACACGCTTCGGGGTGTCACCCGGCCCAACCGCGTGACCTGGGCGCTATGGACCGCTTTGCCGCTGCTCGCCTTCGCCGTGGAGGTGCAGGCCGGGGTGGGACTGCGCGCCCTCATGACTTTCGTCTCCGGCTTCGGCCCGCTGCTCGTCTTCGTGGCCTCGTTCCGCAACCCCCATGCGACGTGGCGGATCGAGCGCATCGACTGGGCGTGCGGCGCGCTCTCGCTGGCCGGACTGGTGGTGTGGTTGTCCGCCCACCAGGCCACGGTCGGCCTGGTGGCGTTCATCGTCGCCGACGCCCTCGCCGCCCTGCCCACCCTGCGCAAGTCGTGGCTGGCGCCGGAGACCGAGACCGCCGCCGCCTACGCCACCGCGGCGCTGAACGGAGCCATCACCATGCTGACCGTGAGCCGCTGGACCACGGCGGTGGTGAGCTTCCCGCTCTACATCGTCGTCATCGCCTCGCTCGAGGCGCTGCTGGTCGGCGCACGGCTCGGTCCGCGTCGACGGGCCCGGCGACGCGCCCGCCCCGTGGTGTGAAGCTCCGGCCGCCTTCGTCCCGAGACGGCTCGACCGAGGATGCCATCAGTCTGAAAACAGGCCGCGACATTTGCGCGTCGGCACCGCGACAGTTACGCGGCAGTACCGCGACAGTTACGCGTCGATGCACCAGGTGGCAGCCGGTCGCGCACATATCGCGACAGTTGCGCGTCATCGCTCACAGAGAGTTCATCGGTCTTTTCGCGTCGTCGTTGCAAAGTTGTGGACTGCTGTTCACCTGCCGCGTACATGCTGCGTCCGGCGTCGCCATCGGCGGCGAGAGCAAGGAGCACGTATGCACAGGACCAGCGGGGCTTCTTCGTCGGGGGTTCCTCCAACAGCACGGCGGCACGCGCCGTCGGCATTTCGTGGTCTGACCGGCCGTCTGACGGCCGCCGCGGCCATCGGCGTGTTGACAGCGTTCTCCGTGCTGGTCCCGGTGGGGAGCGCCTCTGCCGGTGGCACGATCGCCAACACGGGGCTGGCGTCAGGTGACATCCAGCACGTGTGGCTCATCATCCTGGAGAACAAGTCCTACGACGAGACCTTCTCCGGCCTGAACGACAACACCTACCTGTGGCAGACCTTGCCGTCCGAGGGCGTGCTGCTCAAGGACTACTTCGGCACCGGCCACTCGAGCATGGACAACTACATCTCCTACGTCTCGGGCCAGGCCCCTGAGGAGGACACCCAGGAGGACTGCAGCACCGTCAACAGCCCGTTCGGGTCGAACTCCACCATCGTCACCTCGGGTTCGGTGGGGGGCGCCACCCCCAACTGGAACTTCGGCCAGGTGGCCTCGTCGATCGGTCCGAACCAGGCCCTCGGCTCCAACCCGTCCAACACCAACGGCTGCACCTACCCGAGCGAGGCGGCCACCCTCTTCGACCAGTTCAACCTGGCCGGCGTGAGCTGGAAGGGATACGCCCAGGACCTCGGCGGCGCCCAGCCCATCGGCTCGACCTCGTACGTCTCCAATTCGGTCCCTAACCGCGACAACGGGCCCTGCGGGGCGCCGGGATCGTCGGCGGAGAACCCCGTCTCCAACCCCACTTACCTGAACGGGACCGTGGGCGGTGTGTCGGGGACCGACGGCTACCCGGTCGACACCGGGCCCTCGGGGACGGCCACGAGCGGGACCACCACCAGCCTGACCGACTCCACCCAGAGCTGGACGACCAACCAGTACAAGGGGTGGACGGTGACCATCACCGGCGGAACCGGGTCCGGCGAGCACGCCACGGTGGCCTCCAACACGGCCACCACCTTGACGTTCTCTTCGGCGGTGACCACGGCCCCCGACTCGACGTCCACCTACACGCTGTCCATCCAGGACACCTCGAGCTACACCTCCGCCTCGCTCGAGGCCGGCAACGGGACGACCAACGACCCAGAGTTCTCCGACCAGTACGTGGCCAAGCACTTCCCCTTCCCGTGGTTCGAGTCGCTGATCGGCTCCTACGACCCGTCGACGGGCGCCCAGGGACCGGCCCTCACCGAGCCGGACACAGCGGCCGGCGGAGGCACCAACTGCGACGCCAACCACATCGCCAACCTGGATGACCCGAATTACGGGCTCGTCCACGACCTGCAGAACAACACAGTGCCGGCGTTCAGCTGGATCACCCCGGACAACTGCAGCGACGGCCACGACACCTCCTGCAAGGGCAACAACCTGTCAGGCGCCTTCGGCCTCAACTCCAACGGCACGGTCAACCTGAACGACCCGATCTACGACCCGCCCGGCCTGCCGGCTTACGACCCCGAGGCCACCACCCCGCGCAACTACACGGGCGGCACCTACGCCGCCGACCTGTTCCTGGCCTACTACGTGCCGCTCATCGAGTCCTCGGCGGCCTACGCCCACGGGCTGATCGACATCACCTTCGACGAGGGTGAGCCGACCTTCACCTACTCGGGCAACAGCTTCAACAACCCGGCCACCACCGGCCCCACCGGGGGCTACAACCAGCCGTCCTCGGGCACCGGGTCGGTGGCCCCCTCGGGCTACGGCGGGCCGGCCAACGTGCCCACCTACGGCAGCTCGGGGACGACGGCGCCGGGGGCCGACTCCATCTACGGGGCCTACGGCATCCTGGCCGACGCGGCGGGCGAGAACGTAAGCGGGACCAACGTGGCGGTCGAGCCCTACGGGCCCAACTCCACCCTGGCCACAGATTCCAACGGTGACCAACTCGACCCCGGCCCCGGCAACAACGCTTTCGTCGACCGCCCACCTGCGTGCACGTCGACCAGCCCTGACACTCCGGCCAACTGTGTGCCCGGGATCGCCCGAGGCGGCTCGGGCAGCACGCCAGGTGCCCGGACCGACAGCGGTGCTTCGGGGAGCTCGAGCTCGAACGTGATCACCGACGGCTCGATCGTGGCCGACGACACCGGCCGCCAGGTCACCTCGATCACCGTCACCGGGACCGGCGCCATCGCCTACGGGTCGTCCCCCTACACCTCCGACTTCCCCAACGGCATCTACGTCGGCGAGGTGACCGACAGCGGCCCGCTGTTCCCGACCAGCAGCGGCGGGTCGACGGTGGCAGGCTCGTTCCAGCTGATCGACGACAACGGGAACCCGGTCGACCCACCGGGGACGGTGACCAGCATCACGCTGAGCGCCGAATGCGACCCGGCGACGACGACCGGCCTGCCCCCGACCTGTTCCGGTGACGAGACACCGGACCCGCTCTACGACGCCACCGACCCCACCCCGGGTGGCGGTGACACCGGCGCCGTGCTCATCAGCCCGTACATCACCCCGGGGACCACCACGTCCACCTACTACAACCACTACAGCTGGCTGCGGACGATGGAGGACCTCTTCGACGTGTCCAGCTGCGCCGGCACCTCCACCGACATCACGCTGCCGGCCGGCACGGTCTGCGGCGGCCTCGACGGCCAGGGCCACCTCGGATACGCAGCCCAGACGGGCCTGGAGGACTTCGGGACCGACGTGTTCAGCGCGCCCAGCGGCAACGGCTTCCAGCCCATCGGGAACCCCGGCACCGGGACGCCGGAGGCGCCGTTGGCGCTGCTGCTCCCGGCCTCCGCCGGGCTGTTGCTGTTCGGCGGCTACGGCATCGTCCGCCGGCGCAGGAGACTGCGGCTGGGATGACTCTGGCGCTCGAATCGCGCAAGAGAGCCTGGTCGGGCCGGCCCAAGGAACTCGGCCCGGCGGGTTTGCGGCGCTTGGCGATCGGCGGTGTCGTGGCGGCACTGCTCACCGGGGTCGGTGCCGGGGCCTACGGCCTGGTGGACAGGCCGGGCACCACCAACTACGCCGATCCCGAGTCGTGGCTGCCCAAGCAACAGCTCGACCAGCCCGTCGACCGCACCGTCGTCGGCACCGTCCGGGCACCGGCGCTGACCATCGTCGGAGACGACGTCCTGGTGAGGGCGCGTCGCTTCAGCGCCCTGGCCACGGTGACCGGGCCCTTCGTCCCCGGTGAAGGTTTGACGTACCAGGCGAGCTACACGACCTGCACGTGGACGGTGTCCATCTGGCACGTGACCGGGAGGCTTCCGCTGGCTGTCGCCGACTTCGACACCATCGACCACACCGGTACCGTGGTCCAGCCCTACCTGGTGCC
>DATHCF010000165.1:0-2913 GCA_035319705.1 Acidimicrobiales bacterium
GAAGCCTGCGAAGTGGAGGACCACGTCGTGCGGGTCCGTGGCGAACGGCTCCGCACCCTGGCCGACACGGTCGGGCCCGACATGACGTTGCTGGTGGTCGGGCTCAACCCCAGCCTGTACGCGGCCGACGCCGGCGTGGGCTTCGCCCGGCCGGGAAACCGCTTCTGGCCGGCAGCGCTGGCGACCGGACTCGTGAGCCGCCCACGCGACGCCGTCCACGCCCTGCGCCACCACAGGCTCGGAATGACGGACCTCGTGAAACGCGCCACCGTCGGGGCGGCCGAGCTGTCGGCGGCCGAGTACCGACGCGGCCTCGGTCGCGTCGAGCGCATGGTGCGCTGGCTGGAGCCGCGCGCCGTGTGCCTCGTCGGGCTGGCCGGTTGGCGCGCCGCCGTCGATCGCCACGCGCGATCGGGGGAACAGCCGGGTGGGCTGGGCGGACGTCCCCTCTACGTCATGCCGTCCACCAGCGGCGCCAACGCCCGAGTGGGCCTCGACGAGCTGGCCGACCATCTGCGAGCCGCCGTCGCGCTGGCCGGTAGCGGGTGATCGGAATCGGCGCGCGTCGGTCCGTTCACGCCCGTCGCTGAATACCCAACCCGATCCCCACAAAGAAACAATCGTTGCACTAGCCTGACTCGATCGTCAGGAGGTCAACCGTGCAGAGGGAGGGCGTGGCGGACGAGCTCTCCGTGGCTCCATCGGAGGAGCGGCGGTCGGACCTGCCGAGCGTGTTCGAGGACGAGGACAGCGCCACTGCCTCGGCCACGCACTTCGATCCCGCCTTCGGCCGACGTTTCGCCGAACGGGCCCTCGACGGCCTTGTGGTGGTGCGGGGCGGGCGCGTGCTGGATGTGGCCTGCGGCACGGGAATCTTCGCCCGGCTCGCTTCGCGCGTGGTGGGGTCGTCGGGGCGAGTGGTCGGTCTCGACTCCTCGTCTCCCGCTCTGGAGGTGGCCCGGCGCATCGACATCACGGGCACCATCGAGTGGCTCGCCTGGAACGGCGGGCGGCTCCCCTTCGACGACGAGACGTTCGACGTCGTCGCCTGTCAGCACGCGCTCCCCCACCTCGGTGACCCGGCGGCGGTGGTCGAGGAGATGCGGCGGGTGCTCGTGCCTGGTGGCCGTCTCGGTCTCATGACGTGGGGCCCCATCGAGGAGAATCCCGCCTTTGCCGCCGAGCTGGATGCCGCCATCAGGGCCGGGCTGAGCGACAGCGGCGTGGTCGACGCCCTGCTGCTCGCCTGCTCGATGCACCGTGCCGACGACCTGGTGGAGCTGGTGAGCCGGACCGGGCTGACCGACGTGTCGTGCCGAACGGTCCGGATGCTGGCGAGCCTGCCACCGGTGGCCGACTGGGTGCGCATCTACCCTTCGCTGCCACCGCTGGCCAACGCCTGGGGCGGCGTGGACCAACAGTCGCGGATCCAGTTCCTGGCACGCGCTGCCGAGCTCCTGCGGCCCTTCGAGCACGACGGCGTGCTGCGCGTCCAGGCGTCAGCCCGGCTGCTCGTCGCCCGCGCGCCGACCGGGGCCGACGGCGAAGGGCCCGACGACAGGCCGGGTGGCCCCCGCCCGTAGGCTGCGCGGCAGTGGCCGACGAACCGAGCGACAGCACGAGCCGGATGCCGCAAACCCAATTGGCGTGGGGCGGCTCCGATCCCTGGCAGGCGCCCGCCCCACGGCCGTCCGCGCAGATTCCCCGCCGGGCCACCCCTGAGCGCCCTGGCCGCCGTCGCCGCCGGATCTGGGCCGCCGTCGCCGCCGTGGTCGTAGTGGCCGCCGGCGTGGGGATCGGCCTCGCCGTCACCGGTAGCGGGAGCACGGGGGCGGACAAGGCCGCCGCCGGACGTCTCCTGCGCACGTCGCTGGCTGCCGCCGAAAAGGCCGGTTCGTTCCACTACGTGGCCTCGTCGGTCTCCTCACCCCCGAACTCCGCGGCGCTCTCCCAGCTCACGGTGGGCGACGCCGGGGTGGCGTCGGGCAGGCAGGTCATCACCATCTCCACCCACACCTTCCACGTGGTCGTCGTCGGGACCACCGCCTTCTTCGAAGGCGATGCCGCCTCCATGGAGGCGAGCCTTGACGTGCCCAGCTCGGTCGCCCAGAGCTACGCAGGGAAATGGATCTCGCTGGTACCCGGCGACGCCCCCTACCAGTCCGTGGAGGTGGCCGTCACCACGTCCTCGGCTCTGCAGCAGAACATCACCTTCAGCGCCACAGAGGAGCTCCCGGCTTCGAAGATCGGACGGGAGCAGGTCGTCGGCCTGCGGGGGCCGATCACCAACGTGCAGGGCGAGAGCGCGAAGGGCACCGCCACCTTGTACGTGACGGCCGGAGCACGACACCTCCCGCTGCGCTACGTCGAGCAGGGAACCCTGGGCAGCGGCAAACAGGCCTCAAAGCTCAAGTTCTCGCTGACCTTCTCGGGGTGGGGGGAGCCGGTGCCGGTGACGGCTCCCGCCGGGGCAGTGGCGTACTCCTCGCTCGGCGTCTCCGGAGGTCAGCAGCCGTCCGGACCGACCGTCATCGCCTGAGGCCCCGTCACACCCCGCCGCCCTGAGGGGCCGCACCGGCCAGCATGGCATCGCGCGCCCCTTCCATGTGGCCCCGGTGTTGGGCCAGCTCCTCGTAGACGTGCAGTAACGCGCCACCTTGCGACCGTCCGCTCGGGCCCAATCGGTCCTTCGTCCAGGTTGCCGGGAACTCCCCGCGCAGTGGGGCAAACGGCTCGGCTCCCGCCACGTCTTCGGCGAAGCGGCGCCGCACCCTGCCACCCGGGCCAACAGTTCGCCCACCGGCCCGCTGGCCACGAATTCGGCCTCACGGTCGCGGACAACCTCACGCCCGCCCACCAGGTGCCCGCCCCAGAACTCCATGACACCGAGACAGTGGGTGAGGATGGCATAGG
>DATHCF010000166.1:0-12946 GCA_035319705.1 Acidimicrobiales bacterium
GAAGGCGGCCTGGAGATGATCGTCGGGCTCCGGCGCGACCCCGTCCTCGGTCCGCTCGTCCTGGTGGGACTGGGCGGCCGGTGGGTGGAGCTCCTGGGGGACGTCGCCGTCCGCCTGGCGCCTCTCACCGACGCGGACGTCGGCGAGATGCTGCGATCCCTGCGGTCGTACCCACTTTTGACCGGCTATCGCTCCATGCCCGCTCTGGACGTGGGAGCACTCTCGGCCGTGGTGCGCGCCACCTCGGCGCTGGCCCTCCAGGTTCCGGCCGTCACCGAGATGGACCTCAACCCGGTGTTCGTCCTGCCGGACGGGGCGCTCTGCCCCGACGTGCGGGTCCGCATGGCCGAGAAACCAGAGGCGGTGCCGGCGGGTCGGTGACGACCGCGGAGCTCTCGGAGGCGGTACAGGTCAGAGGCGGTACAGGGCGGCGGACACAGTGATGCCCGAGCCCGCCGACACCAACAGCACCGTGCCGGTCCCCGAGAGCAGGCCCGATCGCACGGCCGCGTCGAGGGCCACCAGCACGCCGGCCGTGTGGGCGCCGGCCAACCGGTCGGCGGGAAGGACCGGCGGCGGGGAGATGCCGAGGCGGCCGGCGACAGCGGCGCAGAATCCGGGCGCCGGTCCGGCGCCGACGACGGCGTCGAGGTCGGCAATGCCCATGCCGGCGTCCGCCACCAGCTCCTTCACCGAGCGCTCGGTGCACTCGAGGGTACGAAGCAGATAGTCGTCGGCCTCCTCGATGGTGAGCACGTTGCGGCCACGGCGCGTTGCGAGGCCCCCGGCGGAGCGCGCTCGGCCCGGCAGACGCCGGCTGACCCAGTGCACCTCGCTGTGGAACCGGTCGGCGAACTCGGGGTAGGTGTCGATGCGGAAAGCCGAGAACCCGCGCCGCGCATCGGTCCGGCTCAACAGGACGGCCCCGCCCACCGCCGGGAACCGCACGCCGGCGCGCCCGTGATCGGCGGCGGCGTCGCTGGCCACCACCATCCCGAGCCCGATCGTCCCCGAAGCGAGAAAGCCGTCGAGCAGCGACACGGCGGTGAGCACGCCGCAGGCACCGTTGTAGAGGTCGAAGGAGAAGGTGCCGTGGCCGGCGACGGGCGGATGTCCGGGGTTGGCGCCGATGTCCTCTTGGATCAGGGCGGCGACCGCCGGCTCGCCGATGTTGCGATCGTGGTAGATGCCGGCGTTTATGAGCAGGTCCACCTCGCCTGCCTGGCGGCCGGCCGAGGCGAGACACAAGCGGGCGGCCTCGTCGGCCAACCGGCGCGTCCGGTGGGCCGGCAGCCCTCGCCGGCCTCCTGATGTGGCCACGGCCTCAATGCAGGTGGCCATAGCGCTCCACCAATCCGCCGACGACGAAGACGACGATCCCCACCTCGAGCCCGGAGGCGAACGACAGAAGCATGATGCGGTCCCCCTTGTCGAAGCGGCCGTCTTCCAGGTACCGGTGCATGGCCACGAAGTGCGTCGTCGACGCCGTGTTCCCGTAGTCCTCCACGTTGACCACCACGTGCTTGGGCTGCACCCCGAGGCGCTCGGCCAGCACGCGCATGCCGTTTCGGATGGCCCGCGACGACGTCTGATGGGGGATGAGATAGTCGACGTCGCCCAGATCCAGCCCCGTGCGCTCGGACACCTCCTCGAGCAGCGGCAACGAGTCCTCCACCGCCACCCGGTGGATGGTGCGGGCCTTGGTGTACATCGTCGCTCCCGGTCCCGAGCGGGCCGGGTAGGCCATGCACAGCCGGCTGTGTGCCGACAAGGTGGTGAAGCCGGCCACCTCGACGCCGGCTGCGTCCCGAGGTGTCCGCTCGACGATGACGGCCGCCCCGGCGTCGCCCAAGGTGAGCGAGGCCAGCTGCCGGCTGAGCACGGACCGCACGTCGCGCGCCGCGTTGCGGCCCAGCTGGGAGATGTCCTCCCCGCTCACCACCATGCCGCAGTGGATCCGTCCCTGGCGGATCAGGTCGTTCAGGACGAAGACCCCGGTCATCATCCCGGCGCAGGCGTTGGTCAGGTCGAAGCTGGTGGCGCGCGAGGCGCCGATGGCCTCCTTCACCGACAGGCTCAGTGGTGGCTCGAGCTGCATGGAAAGCCCGCCCACATATCTCGTGATGCTGGCGCTGATCACCGTGTCGAGGCGTCCCGGGTCGTAGTCGGCATGCGCCAGGCAGTCCCGCGCCGCTCCGATGGCCAGCGTGAGCGAATCCTGCCCGGCTCCCACCACGTGTCGCGACCGGATGCCGGTCAACCGCTCGAGGTCGATCTTCGTGCGGTGGCGGGTGGAGGCCATGAGGGCGGCAGTGGACTGGCGGTGCTCGGGGATGTCCACGCCGATGGAGGCGATCCGGCTGCCGAAGGGCGCTGCGTCCTCACCGGGACGGAGGCTGCCTTCGAGGACGAGCCACGTTCCCCCGTCGCCGGTGCTCACGGGCCCGTTCCACGCTGGTTCATCGTGCTCGGGACCTCCCCAGCCAGGTTGCGACGGGGCCGCCTTCGGCGACAGAGCCGAACGGCCCGTTACCATCGCCGGAAGCCGGCAGCGACCGCGGCCGGAGCCGACCGCTGGGGTGACGGTTTGACCGGAGATCGTGTCGTTCTCACCACCGGAGCCAACTCGGGCATCGGAGAGGCCACCGTGTTGGAGCTGGCGCGCCGGGGGTTCCGGTCGGTGGGGACCGTGCGCTCAGCGTCCAAGGCGCACACGGTGGCAGAAGCGGCGGTGGCCGCCGGCGTCGAAGTGGAGACCGCGCTGCTGGATGTGACCGACGCAGCGGCGTGTGCGCAAGTGATGGCAGAGTTCAGGCCCTGGGGGCTCGTCAACAACGCCGGGTTCCCGGTGACCGGCGCCGTGGAGGACGTGGACGACGAGGAGGTGCGCCAGGCCCTGGAGACGATGGTGGTGGCGCCCGTGCGACTCGCCCGCCTGGCGCTTCCCGCCATGCGCGAGGCGGGGGGTGGACGCATCGTGAACCTGTCGTCGATCTACGGGGTGACCACCACGCCGCTGGCGGGTTGGTACCAGGCCTGCAAACACGCGCTCGAGGCGGTGACCGACGCGCTGCGGGCAGAAGTGGCGGCCGCCGGCGTGAAGGTCGTGCTGATCGAGCCCGGCGGGTTCCGCACCGGCATCTGGGAACAGGCCGGGTCCGACGTCGACGCCAGGGCCGGCTCGCGCTACGCCACCGCCTACGAGCGCTTCCGCAGCGGGATGCGGATCGCCGAGCCGGCGATGGGGAACCCGGCGACGGTGGCCCGGGTGGTGGCCCGGGCCATGACCTCTGCGCTGCCCAGGGCCAGATACCTGGTCGGCTACGACGCCTGGGCCGCCGCCACGCTCGAGCGGGTGGTCCCCACCCCCCTGAAGGACCGGGTCAAGGACCGAGTCGCCCGTCTGGTCCTCGGCCTGTAGCCGAGGCGCGGCGGTGGCGCCGGCGTAGCGCGGCGGCCAAGTCCCTGCTCGCAACGCGACAGACGGCCCACACCGTGTGACCGTGTGGTCGGGGAGCCTCGGGCGTTCCCCCTGTGTGGACGACGGCGTCTCGCCGCCAGCGCCCCGATCACTGCTGCGGCCTCCGGCAGGGAAACAGCCGGCCGCCGGCGAAGCACCGCCGCCAGCAGTCGCAGAGGGCAGCCCGCACCGACCCGGAGGTCGCCGGGAGCGGTGGCGGCGTGCCGTACGCGCGCACCGGATCTCCTGCCGGCTGGCGCGGCGGGGGGCGTCCGGCGCGGCGGTGACCGGCGTCGTGTGCAGTCTTCTGGTGGCGGCCTCGGCACTGGCGGCCGGCCCGATCCTGACCGCCCAGAAGCCGCCGCTCGCCGCCGCGCGCACCCCCGACGCCGATCTCGAGCACGCCTTTGCCGGCTCCACTCCCCTCGATCTCCCGGTCGCCACCGCCGCGCCTGCGCCCGCTCCGCCACAGGTCTCTGACACCACGCTGGCGCCACACGAAGTCTTCGCCTTCGCCCCCTGGTGGAACCTGGCCGACGAAGACGGCTTCGACGTGCGTGACCTCACCACCTTGGCGTACTTCTCGGTGGACGTGAACCCCGACGGCTCGATCGACGAGTCCGATTCCGGGTGGGACGGTTACGAGAGCCAGGACCTGGTCGACCTGGTGAACCGCGCCCATGCCGCCGACGACCGTGTCGTGCTCACCGTGACCTGCTTCGACCAGAACGCGCTCGATCAGCTCACCTCCGACCCTTCGGCCCCAGGCCGTCTCGGCGCCGCCCTGGTGCAGCTCATCTCGGCCAAGAACCTCGACGGTGTGAATTTCGACTTGGAGGGCAACGGCGCCCAGGACCGCCAAGGACTCGACGACCTCATCGCCGCGGTCTCCGGCCAACTGCGCGCCGCCGATCCCAACTGGCAGATCACCATGAGCACCTACGCCAGTTCGGCCGGCGACCCACAGGGCTTCTTCGACATCGCCGGGCTGGCACGAAGCGTGGACGCCTTCTTCGTGATGGCCTACGACATGAACGATCCGTCCACGCCCTCTGCCACCGCGCCGCTCGGCGGCCCGGGCAACAACGACGCCGTCGACCTAGCCGAGTACAGCGCCGTGGTGCCGCGTTCGAAGATCATCCTCGGCGTTCCCTACTACGGCTACGCCTGGCCGACCACCGGTCCCGGCCTGGGGGCGCCGTCCACCGGGCCGGCGGCCCCCGTCTCCTACGCCCAGCTGACCGCCCAGATGGCGGCCGGCCACCTGCCCTCCTACTGGGACCCCACCACCGAGACGCCGTGGACGGCGTACCAGTCCGGCAGCCAGTGGTACCAGGCCTTCTACGACGACCCCACCTCGCTGGCCCTGAAGGCGCACCTGGCCGACAAAGACGGCATCCTGGGCGTCGGGGTGTGGGCGCTCGGAATGGACGGTGACGACCCGGCCATGCTGGCCGCCCTGCTGGGCAACGCGGCGCCGACCAAGTACGCGGCCTCACCGGTCTCCAAAGCGGCGGGTTCCACCACCTCGGCGCCGGGGGCCACCACCGGGTCCCCGACCTACAGCTACAGCGGCACGTGGAACGGCACGAGCGAAACGCTGTCGCCGGTACAGGGCAGCCTGCCGGGCAACGGCGAGGCGCACAGCGCCGGGCAGCTCACGTCCTTCAGCACCGACAACCCGGCCTACAGCTGCCTGTCGGACGCCGGGACGCTTCCCGTGTACGAGCTGGAGTCGAGCCCCACGACCTACGTGGTGCAGGTCTCGGCTCCCAGCTACTGCGCCTCGGGAACATGGGAGTTCAGCGCGCCGGCGCAGGCCGGGGACGCCGGGAGTCCCGGGTCCTCGTCGACCACCACCACCACGACCTCCCCACCCCCGGGCAGCCCGCCCATCACCGTGCCGGTGCTCGGGACGGCCCCGGGCAGCAAGGCGGGGCCGCCGGCGCAGGTCGCCGGCACCGGCGGCAGCGGGCTCAGCCGCGCCAGCGCCGCCGGAGCTTTGTGACCTGGTTGAACGCCGACTGAAGGGCACGATCCGCCCCTGGGCGAGTTGTAGCCTGCACCCATGGGTGAGAAGTCGATGCCGTCGGGCAACGCGAAAAAGCCTGGCCGGAGCTTGAAAGAGAAACGGCAGGTCAAAAAAGCGAAGAAGGAAGCACAGAGCAAGACCCGGCAGAGCTGGACCGAGAACAAGTAGCAGCGGTCGAGCCGGACCGGCAGCTCCGGGTGCTGCCAGCCGCTATCCGTCGTCGGCCAGAGCCACCCAGGGTCCGGGCAAAGGCGTCACCACCGGCTCGGCCGACGCGCTCTGGCTGGCCAGCGCCCACAGCTGCTGCGGCGAACCCGGATAGGCGAAGTGGTAGCCCTGCCCGAGCTCGCAGCCCATGGCCCGCAGGGCGGCGGCCTGACCCGGCGTCTCGATGCCTTCGGCCACCACCAGCAGACCGAGGGCGTGCGCCAGGCTGATGAGCCCCTCGACGATGGCGGTCCCGCGCACCTCGCCCGAGTCGTCCAGGCTGACCACGAACCGGCGATCGATCTTGAGCCCGGTGATCGGCAGGTCCTGCAGCCACGAGAGGTTGGAGTAGCCGGCCCCGAAGTCGTCGAGGTTGACCGAAACCCCGAGCTCGCGCAGCCCGTGGAGGACCTTGGTGGTCGCTCCCACGTCACGAAGGGCGTTCTCGATGATCTCCACCCCCAGCATGGAAGGTGGGACGTCGTGGCGCACGAGCAGCTTGTGGACCTCCTCGGCCAAGCCCGGATCGGCCAGCTGATGCGGCGAGACGTTGACCCACAGCCGGAAGTCCGGCGGGATCAAGCCCGAGCGCTCCCAGGCCGAGAGCTCGCCCAGCGCCGTGTCGAAGGCCCAGCGCCCCATGGGGTTGATGAGCCCGGAGTTCTCGGCCACCGCCAGGAACGACCCGGGCAGGACGGTGCCGTGCCCGGCCCGGCGCCAACGCATGAGCGCCTCCGCCCCGACGACCCGGTGGTCGTAGAGGGAGATGATGGGCTGATAGACGAGCACGAAATCGCCGCGCTCCACCCCCTCACGCAGTCCCCGTTCCACTTCGAAGCGCTCCATGACCCGGTCGCGCATGGCCTCGTCGAACAGCTCCCAGTCGGCCCGGCCGCTCTCCTTGGCCCGGTACATGGCGGTATCGGCGTTGCGCAACAGGGTTTCCCCGCTCTGACTGGTCCCACCGGGACCGGTGACGGCGATGCCGATGCTGGCGGTGAGGTGGTGCTCGAGGCCCTCCACCAGCGCCGGGCGCGACAGCTCGGACAGCAGGTGCTCGGCGACGCGGCACGCCGAGGCGGACGAGCCCACCTCGGGGCAGACCACCACGAACTCGTCGCCTCCGAAACGGGCGACGGTGTCGGAGCGGCGCCGGGCGCCGGCCAGACGGTCGCCCATCTCGCGCAGCAGCTGGTCACCCACGTGGTGACCGAACAGGTCGTTCACCACCTTGAACCGGTCGAGGTCCACGAAGAGCACGGCCAGCAAGGACCCCGTGCGCCGGGCCGCGGCCAGCGCCTGGCTGAGGCGATCGTCGAGCAGGGCGCGGTTGGGCAGACCGGTGAGCGGGTCGTAGAGGGCCTGATACGCATTGAGCCGCTGCAGCCGCTCCACCAGACTGCGGTTCTCGACCACGAGCCCACGCCGGGCCAGCGCGTTGCGAATGGCCTGGAGCAGGGCGTTCGGCGCCACCGGTTTGATCAGGTAGGCATCGAGCTGCCCCACGGCCGCCACCGCCGTGTCGAGCGAGGCGTAGCCGGTGAGCAACAGCACCGGTGCTTCTGTATCGTGCTCCTTGAGCTCGCGGGCGAGGTCGATGCCGCTGCAGTCCGGCAACCGGTAGTCGACGACGATCACGGCCGGCGCGTAACGCTGCTGGGCGGCGAGCGCATCGGCGCGGCCCGAGGCGCCCACCCCGCGGATCCCGGCGGTGGCCATGACGTCGATAAGGCTCTGGCGGACCGACTCGTCGTCGTCCACCACCAGCACCGGTCCGGCCGCGGCTCCCTGGTCCTCGTTGGTCATGGACGCCGTCCGCCACCGACGACGGTCGCCATCCGGTCGAGGAGGATGGCCGGCGGCACGGGCTTCTTCAGCACGGCGGCCACCTTGGGCACCAGTCGGGCCTGCTCGTCCTTGTCCACCTCGTAGGCGGAGACGATGACGACAGGCGGCGGATTCTCGAGGGCAGCCAGCACGGCATAACCGTCGCCACGCGGCATGCGCAGATCGAGCAGCAACGCGCGCACCGGGCCACTGGACAGGACGTCGAGGGCCTCGAGGCCGCTGCCGGCCTCCTGGACGCCGTAGCCGGCCTGGCGCAGGATGTCCGCCATCGAGCTGCGCACGTCCTCGTCGTCGTCCACCACGAGGACGTCCGCCTCCGCGCTCATGCATCACCCGCGCTCGTGCTCACCGGCAGGCGGACGACGACCCGGGCACCGCCGCTGGCGGCTGGCCCGTCGATGACCACCGTTCCACCATGCGCCTCCACCAGACGCTGGACGATGGCCAACCCGAGCCCGGTGCCGTCGTGCTTGGTGGTGAAGAACGGTTCGAACACCCGGTTCGCCACATCGGCGTCGATGCCCGGGCCGCTGTCCTCCACGCTCAGGTCGACGGCGCCGTCGTTGTGGCGCGCGGCGATGCGGACCGAACCGCCGTCGGGGACGGCCTGGTAGGCGTTGGTCACGAGGTTGTTGAGCACCTCGGAAAGCTGGCGCCGGTCGGCATCCACCATCAGGGCACCGACGTCGACCACGACGGACACCGCTTTCGGAGGAGGTGTGGTCTCCACCACCTCCCGTACCAGCTCGGGCACGTCGACCTTCTCCTTCTTCGGCTCTCGAGGGCGGACGAAGGCGGTCAGGTCCTCGGCCATTGCCGCCGCCTTGCCCGTCTCGCGTTCGGCCATGGCCAGGTGCTTCTCGAATTGCGGGGCGGCCGGCTCACCGAGCTGTCGCCGCAGCAGGTAGAGGGCGTTGATCACGGCAGCAAGCGGGTTGCGCAGCTCGTGGCCCACCACCGAGGCCATCTCCCCCAGAGCAGAAAGGCGCTCGGTGCGAACAAGCGAGTCCTGCGCTTGGCGCAGCTCGGCCAGGGCGGTCTGCAGGTCAGCAGTGCGCTCCTCCACCAGTGCCGCGGCATAGCGCTGGCGCCGTTCGAAGATCTCCAGGGCCACCCCCACCAGCACGGCGATGAACAGGCCGAGAACGAGGATGATGTAGGGCGCACGGCGGGCGAAGGAGCCGACCAAGGGGCTTCGCTCCACCGCCACCAGCGCCCACTTGGCGTTCCCGATCGAAACGAGATCGGTCAGGCTGCCGCGACCGAGCGGGAGCTGGTTCAACGGGACGGTGGCGACGAGTAGGTCGCTGCGAGCGGGCTTCGGCCCCCCATAGAGCGCCACCTTCAGCAGTGCGAACGGCTTGGCCGCCGTCACCGGCGAGGCGATGGAAGGATCGAGGGAGAACTGCAGGAACAGCGCGGTGCCGGCCGGGCTCAGCGGAGGGCCGACAGCGAACAGGGCGGTGCTCGTCCTGCCGTTGAACACCACCGGCCCCGGGGTCAGCGTCGACCCGGCGGCGGCCAAGGCGGCGGAGACGGCGGGGCTCAGGGTCTGGCCCGCCGAGTACCCGCTACCCGCCGCCAGCTCGACCACGTAGGAGGCCCCTCGGCGGACGGCCAGCGCCATCGTCAGCCCGGATTTGGCCAGGGGCCCGGCCTGGGCAGCGAAGATGGTGGCGGAGCTGTGCGACAGGCTCATAGCCGTGGCCAGCGTGTCGAGCGGCTCGCCCACCTGGCCCAGGACCGATCCGACGTACAGCCCGGCCTGACTGGCGTCGCTCTTGAGGAGGGTCGTCTCCTGCTGGTTGCCGCTCGCCTTGAAGAAGAAGAACCCGGCCATACTCAACGCCGCGATCACCGCGGTCAGGGCCGCGGTGAACAACGGACCGCGCAACGACCGTTTCATGGGGATCCCCCTGCTGTGCCCACGGCCCCCCTGCGCATCGCCCACGCTGGTGAGATGCGAGGAAATTCCACCTCACAGGGCATGAGAAAGTCAAACGGCCCATCAAAAAACAACGACTCGACAACACCCGAGCCGGCGGAAACCCCGGCGAAGCGGCTCACACCAGAAACCGCTTGGCGAAAGCCTCGAGCGCTTTGGGCACGTCACGGGTCCTGGACCATGGCCGCACGATGAGCCGGTCCACCCCGGCGACGGCGAATGCCTCCACGTCGGCCTCCGCCTCGACCCGCCCACCCACGGTGACGGTGAACAGCCCGGTCGTCCTGTCACGGGCGGCAAGCGCTCGGCGGAGCGTCGCCAGCGGCCGGCGCACCGACTCGGGCGTGTGCTCGAGGCCGATCCAGCCGTCGTGCGCGGCGGCGCGCCGCAGTGCCGCCGCTGACTCGCCGCCGATGCTCACCGGAGGGTGGGGGCGCTGGACGGGCTTGGGCTCGAACATCACGGAGTCGAAGGAGAAGAACCTCCCGTGGTGTGCGACACGCTCCTCCATCCACAGCGCCTGGCACACGGCCAATGCCTCGTCGAGGCGCGCCCCCCGGGTGGAATAGTCGAGCCCGGTGGCGTCCCATTCGGCGCGCAGCCAGCCGGCGCCCACACCGAGCTCGATTCGCCCGGCCGAGACGACGTCGGCGGTCTGCACCGCCCGAGCAGCGACGAAGGGGTGTCGCAACGCCAGGTTGTAGACGTGCGTGCCGAGCCGTACGCGCCTGGTGATGCCAGCCAGGTAAGCCAGAAAGGCGAACACGTCGAAGACCGGAGTGGCCGGCGGGATCGGCGGGTGGTCCTCGCCGGCGTACGGCGACCCGCTCATCGATACCGGGAGCACCAGATGCTCGGGCAGCCACAACGACTCGAAGCCGAGCTCGTCGGCCGCCCGGGCGGCGTCGGCGAACATGCCCGGGTGCATGGCACCGAAGGCGACACCGAATCGCATGCTCTCTCCTCGACCTTCCGTCCGAGCGTCCGAGCGGCATTGGAGCACAGTTTCACGTCGCGCACGGCGAGGCTCCGGCACTCCGGCACCCCGCCAGGCAGCAGCGCTCGAATCCCTGACCGGCAAGTTGCCGGCAGTGGTGCCACCAATGAGAGGTGGTGCGTTGCGCACCGGGCTCGACTGCCCGGCCGAGCACCAGCACGCCCGGCACAGTCACACCGGATCCGGCCAGGCAGGCGGCGGCGCTGCGCGCCGTGGCGCCGGTCACCCAGGTGTCATCGACGAGGAGCACCCGCCGGCCGGCCATGGCAGACGGGGCGACGAAGGCACGCGGGTCGGGCGCCAAGTGCCCGACCGGCTCGGTCCCGCGCGCCAAGGTCAGCAGGGGCGTGCCGGCCAGCGACGGCACCCGGCGCAGCAGCGCCTGAAGCGGATGCACGGAGGACCGTCTCAGCGGTGCCCTGGTGGAGGACGGAACGACGGCGAGGGCATCCCACCCGCCGCTCCCTGACCACAGGCAGCCGACATGGGCAGACAGGAACTGCTCCATCCTTTCGGCCAGCAGGGCGACATAGTGCCGGCGAGCAGCCACTGACGGAGCGTCCTTGTAGCGCCGCAGCGCGCTGTGCAGGCCGTCGCCGGGGCGGCATGCAGCGACGGGCACCACCACCGGTCCCTGGCCGGGTCGTTGCCCGAGGAGCCGGCCGACGACCGAGCAGCAGAAGCACTCCGCCGCCCACTGGCGGACCGGCCCGCGACAGCGTCGACAGACATCCGGTCCCGCCGGTGGCACGGGCAGGCCGAGCGCGCCCGGCCGAGGGACGTCGTCGTGCACAAGGCAGTCGTCGTGCGCGAAAGAGGTGGGCAACGCAGGCCTCCGGGACGAGCCCGAGGTGACCGATGTACGGGAAGGCCCGCGGCCTTCGAAAGCGTCAGGCGTCCTCGCTGTCCTGGCGATGCAGCATGAAGGTGCCGGTGGCCCGACTGACGATGCGATCCTCCTCGTCGCGTGTAACGGCCTCGGCGAAGGCCACCTGGCGGGCCATGCGCACCACCTCGCCGCGCAGCCCGTAGGTGTGGCCCAATACGGCGGGACGCATGGTCTCGGTCTTCATCTCGAGGGTGCCCCTGGTCCGGTCGCCGCCGCCCAGCGCGGCGTTGATGGCGAAGTTCATCGCCGCGTCGAGGACGAGGGAGTGGATGCCCGCCTGGGCCGTGCCGTGGGGGTTACAGGCCAGCGGGGTCGGCGTCCATGCCCCCACCACCCAACCAAGGTCCTCGCCGTCGACGCCGTAGGCCGTGAGGGACGCTCCCACCAGGCCGATGATCTCCATGCCGCCGTCGCCCAGCCAGCGGTCCATGTCCTTCACCTGGTGCGACACGCCGGCCAAGCTACCGGGCGGCTGCGACGGCTCTCGGACTGGACCCGCTACGCTCGGGCCTGACACACTCTTGACCGATCAGTCAGTTTTTTCGGCGGACCGCCCGGCACGGGCGGCGCCGGCAGAGAGGAGATGGCCATGACCACCGCCGTCATCGTGGACGCCGTCCGCACCCCGGGAGGAAAGCGCAACGGGAGGCTGCGTGGCTGGCACGCCGTCGACCTGGCCGCCGAGCCCTTGAAGGCCCTGGTGGAGCGCAACGGTCTCGACCCGGCGCAGGTCGACGACGTGATCATGGGCTGCGTCATGCAGGTGGGCGAGCAGGCGCTCAACATCGGGCGCAACGCCGTGCTGGCCGCCGGCTTCCCCGAGTCGGTGCCGGCCACCACCCTCGACCGCCAATGCGGGTCCTCGCAGCAGTCCATCCACTTCGCCGCCCAGGGCGTCATCGCCGGCGCCTACGACGTGGTCATCGCCGCCGGCATCGAGCACATGACCCACACGCCCATGGGCTCCTCGGTCGTACGCGACCTCGGATTCCCCTTCGGGCCGCAGCTCATGGGCCGTTACGCCGAGCGTGGCGGGCTCGTGTCCCAGGGCATCTCGGCGGAGATGATCGCCGACCAGTGGGACCTGTCTCGTGAGCAGCTCGACGCCTTCGGGGCCCAGAGCCAGAATCGTGCCGCCACCGCCGCAGCCGAAGGCCGCTTCGAAAAGGAGATCGTCTCGCTCACGGTCAAAGACGACGAAGGCAAGCCCACCGACGAGGTCTTCTCGGCTGACGAAGGCATCCGCCCCGACACCACGGCGGAGGTGCTGGCCAACTTGAAGCCCGCCTTCAAGCCCGACGGCAAGGTGACGGCGGGGAACTCCTCGCAGATCACCGACGGGTCCGCCGCCGTGCTCATCATGAGCGAGGAGAAGGCGGCCGCCCTGGGGCTCACCCCGAGAGCGCGATTCCATGCCTTCGCCCTGGCCGGCGTGGATCCGGTCACCATGTTGAGCGGCCCCATCCCCGCCACCAAGTCGGTGCTCGAGCGGGCCAAGTTGACCATGGACGACATCGACCTCGTCGAGATCAACGAGGCCTTCGCCTCGGTGGTACTGGCCTGGGAGA
>DATHCF010000167.1:0-34296 GCA_035319705.1 Acidimicrobiales bacterium
GTTCTTCATCAACTCACGCCAGTCGCTCCGGGGCTCGAGCGGCATCGGCGACGCCCCGCCGGGCGCGGACCAGAGCGCGTATCTGCTCTCGGTCCCGCTGTTCCACGCCACCGGCTGCCACTCCATCTTGGTGGCCAACACCGCGGCGGGGAACAAGCTGGTCATGATGCACCATTGGGATCCCGCCCGAGCCCTCGAGCTCATCGAGCGCGAGCGCATCACCACCTTCGGGGGCGTCCCGGCCATGGTGATGCAGGTGATCGATTCGCCCGACTTCTCCAAGCGCGACACCTCATCGATCCGGTCCGTGGCCTACGGGGGCGCCCCCGCGCCCCCCGAGCTGGTTCGGCGGATCAAGGAGCACTTCCCGGTGAGCGCCCCCTCCAACGGCTACGGGCTGACCGAGACCTCGTCGGTGACCACCATGAACTCGGGCGACGACTACGTGGGAAAGCCCGAAAGCGTGGGTCCCCCGGTGCCCGTGGTCGACGTGGCCGTTGTGCCCGAGGGCTTCGCAGGCGACGAGCCCACCGACGACCTGCCCACGGGGCCGCAGGTGGTGGGCGAGCTGTGGATCAAGGGGCCGAACGTCGTGCGCGGCTACTGGAACAAGCCCGAGGCGACCGCCGACAGCTTCACCAAGGGATGGCTCCATTCGGGCGACGTCGCCCGCATCGACGAGGAGGGCTTCGTCTACATCGTGGACAGGGCCAAGGACATGGTCATCCGCGGCGGGGAGAACGTCTACTCGGTGGAGGTGGAGGCGGCATTGTTCGAACATCCGGCCGTGGGGGACGCGGCGGTCATCGGCGTGCCCCACGAGGTGCTCGGCGAGGAGGTGGGGGCGGCGGTGGTGCTGCGGCCCGGCACCCGGGTGACGGGTGACGAACTGGCCCGGCACGTACGCGAACGCCTGGCCGGTTTCAAGGTGCCCAGCCACTTCTGGTTCCGCTCGGAGCCGCTTCCGCGCAACCCCCAGGGGAAGGTGCTCAAGCGGGAGCTGCGCCAGATCCTGTTGGGCCGGGGCCTCGGGGAGCCGGGCGGAGAACCGGCGGCCCAGGAGCTGGCCTGATGGGAGAGCTCGACGGGGCGAGGGCGCTGGTGACCGGTGGAGGCTCCGGCATCGGCCGTGCCACCTGCCGGCGCATGGTGGCCGAAGGAGCAACGGTCGCCGTGCTCGACGTGGAGAAGGACCGGGCCGAGGAGGTGGCGGCCGAGGTGGGTGGCCTGCCGCTGTCCGTCGACGTCACCGACACCGAAGCGCTCAAAGATGCCGTCGACCAGGCCACGACCCGGCTCGGCGGGCTTTCGCTGGTCTTCGCCAACGCCGGTTGGAGCACGATGGCCGGCATCGCCGAATGGGACCCTGCGGAGTGGGACCGCATCGTGCGCATCAACTTGGGCGGCGTGTGGGCGACGATGCGCGCTGCCGCCCCTCATCTGCTGGCCGGGGGCGGCGGGGCCATCGTGAGCACCGCGTCCATCAGCGGCACCCGGCCCTCCGCCGGCGAAGCCCCGTATGCCACGGCCAAGGCGGGAGTGGTCGCCCTGACCGCCAGCGCGGCATTGGAGTACGCCCCGCACATCCGGGTCAACGCTGTTGCCCCGGGCATGATCCGCACCGGCCTGACCTCGGTGCTGCTCGATCTCCAGGGCATGACCGGTCATTACGAGCGCATCACCCCGCTGGACCGAATCGGCACACCCGAAGACGTGGCGGATGTGGTGGTGTTCCTGTGCTCGGAGCGCGCGCGCTTCGTCACCGGTCAGACCGTGGTGGTGGACGGCGGAATGACGCTGCACGGCGCCGGTGTCGACGGGCTGTTCGACCGGTTCTTCCGGGGCGGTGCTCCACCGGCCTGAGACTGTTCCCTTTCGTCGGGCGCCGGGGCGCCGAGAGCGGCCAGTACCGGGTCAGCTGCCACCACCGGCCCCCACCGGCGCCGGTCGATCACCACGACGGTGGCGCGCTCCAAGGCGACTACGGCTTCGGGACTGGGCCGGGCGCCGACCTCTGTGAGCAGCGGGCCGCCCCAGCACGAACCGGCCGGGAGCAGAGCGACCGGCTCCCTGTCGACCGTGCGCACGGCCACTCCCCGGACCACGCAGATCCACTGGGAGACAAGGGCACCCTGGGCTTGCAGGCGGGTGCCGGCGGGAACCGTGCACAGCTCCGCGTTCCGGCCGAGGTCGGTGATCCGGGCACGTCCCCAGCCGCAGAACGGCGGCAGTTGGGCCAACAGCTCGAGCTTCTCATCGGTACGGCGCTGTCGAATGGTGAATGTCATGCTCGGATGATCGATGGCCGAGCCAGAGCACACCATCGGTGATCACCCGGAAAATCCCCCGAGTCCCTGTTCCGAGCCCTCGTCCCGGGAGCTCCGTCCCGAGCGCGCTACCTCGAGCGCGCTACCCCGAGACATCAGAGCAGGCGGCGGTCGGAGGCCCAACGGGTGAGCTGGTGGCGGCTCGAGAGCTGGAGCTTGCGTAGGACGGCCGAGACGTGGCTCTCCACGGTCTTGACCGAGATTGACAGCTCGGACGCCACTTCCTTGTAGGCATAACCCCTGGCGATGAGCCGCAGGACTTCGCGCTCGCGCTGGGTCAGCTGGTCGAGCTCGGGGTCGAAGCTTGGCCGTATCCCGCCGGCCATGGCCGGATCGGTGGCGAAGGCGTCGAGCACGAATCCGGCAAGCCGCGGCGAGAACACGGCGTCGCCCGCTGCCACCCGTTCGACGGCGTCCACCAGCTCGTGACCCGAGATGGTCTTGGTGACATATCCGCGCGCACCCGCCCTGATGACGGCGATCACGTCCTCGGGCGCGTCGGACACCGACAGGGCCAGGAAGCGCACTTCGGGGTGCTGGACCTTGACCGCCTCGACCACCGCCTGTCCCCCGCCGCCCGGGAGGTGCACGTCCAGGAGCACGACGTCCGGTTGCCGCTCGCCGATCAGCTCGACCGCCGGCTCGACGTCGTCGGCCTCGCCCACCACCTCCACCGCCTCTCCCAGCTCGGTCCGCACGCCCGCCCGGAACAGGGCGTGGTCGTCGACCAGGAAGACCCGTGGCCGGCTCACTGGGCTTTGGGTTCCTCTTCTGCCGGCACCCGGCGCGCCATGCGCAGGACCACCTCCGTCCCGTTACCCCGGGAGCTGTGTACCTCGGCCGTGCCTCCGTGGCGGGCCATACGGCCGCGGACGGATTCCGCCAGACCCCGGCGATCGGCGTCCACCGCATCCGGGTCGAACCCCACGCCCCGGTCGCGCACGTACAGCGACACCTGAGCGGGTTCCACCTCGGCGAACACCGAAACCGACGCCGCACCCGACCACTTCGCCGCGTTCACCGTGGCCTCGCGCCCGGCGGCGACCAGAGCTCGCAGATCGTCGTCGAGCCGGCAGTCCCCGACCACCACGGTCTCCACCGGGACCTCGTGGATCTCCTCGACGTCGCGCTCGACGCGGCGGATGGCATCCGCCAGCATCTGGTCGTCCTCGCCGGCCGAGGCAGGCGCCCTCCTGTCGAAGAGCCAGGAGCGCAGTTCGCGTTCTTGGGCCCGGGCCAGCTTCACCACTTGCTGGGGCTCGTCGGCCCGGCGCTGGATGAGGGCGAGGGTCTGCAGCACCGAATCGTGCACCCGGGCCGCCATGTCGGCCCGCTCCTCGGCCAGTGCCCGCGCCTGGCGCTCGTCGACCAGGTCACGGGCCACGTGCAACCACCACGGGCCGAAGGCCACCACGGCACCGGCCACCACCAGGGCCACCCCGCCCAGCGGGCGCAAAAGGGCGCGGTCGGAGTGCAGCAGCAAGAGCACCACGCCGCCCGCCGCCAGCACCACCCCGATGGCCAGACGCAGGGCCAGGGAGCGCCACGACCCCGACCCCGTGAGGCCGAGCCGGGCCAGAGGCCGCATCATCCGGGCCACCAGTTGGCGCTCCTCGTGGCCCACGTTGCGCCACACCAGCACCAGCCCCCCCGCCGCCACGCACAGGGGGGTCACCACTCCGGCCAGCCACCCGTCTCCCAGCGCGGAGCCGACGACGAAGCTGACCACGACCACCGGCACGAGGGACAGCGCCAGGGCGATACCCCGCCAGTCGTGCAGCACGCGGCCGACCATGCTCGAGGTCTCGCCTTCGGCAGGGATCACCATCCAGGCCACCAGATACAGGGCCACGCCGAAGCCGCTGAAGATCCCGGCCAGCACGAATCCGATTCGCACCAACGTGGGGTCGACGTGGATCCAGTCGGCCACACCGCCGGCCACCCCGCCCATCATCCGGTGGTCACGGCTGCGGCGCAGCGGACCGAGGTGGTGGCGGTGGCCCCCCGTCCACGGTGGATGGCCGCCATATCGGTAGGGCGACGGCGGCTCTGTCGGTTCGCTCCGCTGCTCGCGACGAGCCCGGTGGCGGGCATGGAGGTACTCACGGCGGACCTGTCGGGCCTGGCGCTTCACTTCACGTCCGAACCGGCGCCAACTGTCGGGCCCGGTCGAACCGCCGGAATCTGCCCACCAGGGATCCGAGCTGTTGGAAGGGTCGATCCAACCATGATCGCACCCGCTCCCTGCTTCGCCCATCAGGGCGTCCCCCGAGGCTCGGGCTCCCCCATCAGGGACGAATCAGGGTGGTCACCGATTTGCGGCGGACTCGTCCCGTCCGACGATGGAACCATGACCGAACCGATTCCAGACGCAACTTCGCCGCACGGCGACAGCTTCCTCGGCCCGCCGACGCTCCGCCGGCCGATCCACGGACGCATGGTGGCGGGCGTGGCTGCGGGCGTCGCCCGGTACTTCGACGTCGACCCCGTGCTGGTGCGCATCGCCTTGGTGGTGCTCACCTTCTTCGGTGGATCCGGCGTCATGGTGTACCTCGCCGGATGGCTTCTCATCCCCGACGAGACGGCCGAATGCTCCATCGGCGAGCACTGGCTCGACCACCTGACCGGGCAGATGTCATGAGCGGGTGGGTGCCACCGTCGAGGTCGGTGCCCGGCTCCGAGCTCCGGGTCTCCGACGCCGAGCGAAGCCAGGTCGCCGACGCACTGTCGAAGCACTTCGCCGACGGTCGCCTCGACCAGGCGGAGTTCGACGAGCGCATGCAGCGGGCCATGTCGGCCAAGACCAGAGGGCAGCTCGCCGGCCTGTTCGACGACCTGCCCCCGCTCGGCCCGCCCGCTGCTTCCGTCGTCGAGGTCAGCCGGCGCCGGCGGGGATCCTTCGCCCTGGCGGTTGTGACGTTGCTCATCTTCATGGCCGCCTTCTCGTCGGCGATATGGGCATGGCACTTCCCATGGCCGCTCTTCGGCCTGATCTTCGTCGTGTTCTTTGTCCGCTCGCGTCGGGGCTGGCATCGCCACGGCCATGGGCGATGGCAGGGAGCCCCGCCGGTCTCCGGGCAGGCCGGATCCGGTGGACCTCCGGGCTGGGTGCACCCCTACCGGCGCCGCTGGTGGGTGTGACGGCCGCAGCGCCCGGCGGCCGCTGCTACTGCGGCTGCGCCACCATCAGCTGATTGCCGCTGTTGTCCCGGAAGAAGAAGAGCAGCGGGACGGTGCCGTCCCCACCGAAAAGCTGCTCGTCGACGTCGACACCCTGCTCCTTCAACCGGGTGTGTTCGGCGCGGGCGTCGCCGGATTCGAGGCCGATGCCGGTCATGCGGCCTACCTCGAACCGCCCCTGGGGCGGCACCAGGGCGATGCAGGCGCCGCCCTGCGGCGCCGCCACCTCGACCCAACGGCTGCCCTCCCCGAACGCGATGTCGGCCACCACGGAGAACCCGAGGACCTTGGTGTAGAAGGCGATGGCCTCGTCCTGGTCGGCAACCGGGACGAGGACCCTGCCCACTTTGGTGATCTGGCTCACGATCGTCTCCTCTCGATCGCCGGGCGCGCCGAGGGCCGGCCAGAGCGGCCGGCCCTCCTGCGCACGATGAACGGCCGGCCGAAACGACCGGCGCCGGTTACCTGTTCGGCTGGGGCGTCACCCGGAGGTACGGCTTGAGCGCATTCCAGCCCTTCGGGAACTTCTGCTTGGCATCCTCGTCCGAGATGGCCGGCACGATGATCACGTCCTCGCCTTCGACCCAGTTGACCGGCGTGGCCACGGAGTAGTCGGCGGTCAGCTGCAGCGAGTCGAGCACCCGAAGGACCTCGTCGACGTTGCGGCCGGTGGAAGCCGGATAGGTGATGATCAGCTTCACCTTCTTGTCGGGGGCGACGATGAACACCGACCGGACCGTCAGGGTGTCACTGGCGTTGGGATGGATCATGTCGTAGAGATCCGACACCTTGCGGTCCGGGTCCCCGATGAGGGGGAAGTTCAGCGCCGCGCCTTGGGTCTCCTCGATGTCCTTCTTCCATCCCTGGTGCGATTCCACCGGGTCGACCGACAACCCGATGATCTTCGTGTTGCGCTTGTCGAATTCCCCCTTGCGCTTGGAGAAGGCCCCCAGCTCGGTGGTGCACACCGGAGTGAAGTCCTTCGGGTGCGAGAACAGGATCCCCCACGAGTCGCCCAGCCACTCGTGGAAGTTGATCGTGCCCTCGGTGGTGTCGGCGGTGAAGTCGGGGGCGGTGTCCCCCAGACGGACTGGCATGTGCTTCCTCCTGGGTTGCGTCTCGCCCCGTGCCGGGGCGCTTGTGTTGTGCGACGTGTAATGCGCCCCCGACTGTAGCGGCCCCCTCGGCAATTGTCGACCCGCTCGGTCAGGATTATGGCCCGGAGCCGGCTCCCGGCCCGACTGTCCCTCGGCCGCCCGGGCGACAGCCGCTACCCGGGGGACCCTCTGGGAAGATGGCGCCATGGCCGGCACCATCGAGATCGTGGAAGAGGGTCCCGTGCGGATCGTCGCCATCTGCCGGCCCGAGCGGCGCAACGCCGTGGACTCGGCCACGGCCGCCGCCCTGCTGGAGGCATTCGTCGCCTTCGAGGACGACGACCGGTCGTCGGTGGCCGTTCTCACCGGCCGGGGCGGCGCCTTCTGCGCCGGAGCCGACTTGAAAGCCCTGGCCGAGGGCGACCGCCGGCCGGTCCCCGATGACGGGCCCGGGCCCATGGGACCCACCCGGCTCCAGCTGTCGAAGCCGGTCATCGCTGCTATCGAAGGGCACGCCGTGGCCGGTGGGCTCGAACTGGCCCTGTGGTGCGACCTGCGGGTGGCGGCCACCGACGCTGTGCTGGGGGTCTACTGCCGGCGTTTCGGGGTGCCGCTGGTCGACGGCGGCACCGTGCGGTTGCCACGACTCATCGGCCACAGCCGGGCCATGGACATGATCCTCACCGGCCGGGCGGTGGACGCCGCTGAAGCCCTGGCCATCGGGCTCGTCAACCGGCTGGCACCCCCCGGCCAGGCCCTGGCCGCCGCCTGCAGCCTGGCGAAGGAGCTGGCGGCCCTTCCCCAGACCTGCATGCGCAACGACCGACGCTCCATGCTCGGGCAGTGGGCGCTGTCGGAGGAGGACGCGCTCACCGCCGAGGCTCGCCTCGGCCGGGCCACCATCGCCAGTGGGGAGACGGCCGATGGGGCCCTGCGGTTCGCCACCGGCGCCGGCCGCCACGGACAGCTGGTCCCGCCTTCATGACGCAATCGGCGTCCGAGGCCCACACCGGTCTCCACCGGGACCGGGCGGTGGTGGCGGCCTTCGATTTCGACGGCACCTTGACCCACGGCGGCAGCGTGTGGCCCTTTCTGGCCGCCCTTCGCGGTACGTGGGCGGTGACGCGGGCGGCCGCCGTGGTGCTGCCCCGGTTGGCGGCGGCGGCCGTGGTCGGCGGCCACGCCGTCGACCACGCCAAGGAAGCGCTGTTCCGTCACACGTTGGCTGGCCTCGACGCGGAGGATGCCGGCTCCCGGGCCGCTGCCTTCGGTGCGGCGCACTACGCCCGGCGGCGCCGGCTGGATGTGGCGGCCCGGGTGGAGCAACACCGCCGCCAGGGCCACTTGCTGGTGGTGGTGTCGGCCTCCCCCGAGTTGTACGTCGGGCCCGTCGCCGATGCGCTCGCCTTCGACGCCGTCCTCGCCACCCGCCTGGCCGTCGGCCCCGACGGCCGGCTGACCGGGCACTACGACGGCCGCAACTGCCGCGGTGCGGAGAAGCTTCGTCGGATCCGCCAGTGGATCGACTCCTATGCGGCCGGCGCCGAGCTGTGGGCGTACGGCAACAGCGCCGGTGACGTGCCGCTGTTGCGCGGCGCCGACGTGGGCGTGGACGTCGGCCGCCTCGGTCCCCTGGGCAAGCTGCGCTCGTTCCGTCGGCTGCGTGACACAGCCGGGCTCGTCGGCTGAGCGCGGATCCGCCTGGCCGCCGCCGCGGCGGGACGCAGCCGAAGCGGGCGTCAGTGCCAGTGGTACCAGACGTCGACCCCGGACGAGGAGGCGGGTGCCGAGCCCAGCACCCAGCTCAGGTAGGACAGGGCCTGGGCGAAGTCCTGCCCACCCGGAACGGCCACGACCGTCGTCACCTTCCAGCTATGCCACTGGTCGACGAGCTGCTGCCGGAGGGCGGGGTCTTCGGGGACGGGTTGACCGTCGGACAGCTCGCTCAGGATCGTGTCGGTGAGCGACATGCGACTGGGAACCGACATGTTCGTGGGCGGTTGCGGCACGTTGAAGCGCCCGCCGGGCGACTTGAAACGCAGGAAGGTATCGGCTTGCCACAACTGGGGATCGGCGAACAGGGCGTCGGGAAACGGGTAGACAAGCGCCACTGAGCCTCGGGGAATGGCGCCCGCCGCTCCGGTGGTGAAGTAGGAGGGTGTGCCCGTCGGCACCATGGTGTACGGCCACGCCGGCACCAGCGGCACGAGGACCCCCAGGCCGATGACCAGTGGAGCGCACACCGACATCCACCGGTTGCCCTTCCACAGCGCGGCCCGCCGCAGCTTGTCCACGGCGATCGCCAGGATCAGCGCGGCGAACAGGTCCACATAGAGCGAGTAGCGGACAGGGATGGCGTTCTTCAGCACGGGGATCTTGTCGTACAGGGCTTCGGGCAGCAGGATGCCCGTCACCTTGTTGTGCACTGTCAGGTGGGATCCCAGGCTCACCAACCATGCGAGCACAGCCAGCACCGCGGCGACCGCCACCGTCCTGTTGCGCCACAGCGCGATCACGGCGATCACGAGCAGGAGCACCAGCGGGAGTCCCAGATACGAGCCGTTCTCGCTGCCGTTCCCGGCGAACTTGTCGGCGACCTGCACGAAGGCGTGCGGCGCGAAGCGCTGGAGGTCGTCGGGCCACACCGTGCCGAGGAGATCGGCCCGGTAGATGCCGGGCGAAGTCTGGACCGGCCCCACCACATGGGCCGGCCCGCGGAACATCATCCACAGCGGGTAGGCCATCAGCACGGCGCCTGACACCAGCGCTGTGCCACCACCGACGGCGGCGAAGCGCAGGTGGTCGCGCCAATGACGGTGGCCGACCACGGCCAGGGCGATCACGCCGCCCAGCGCCATGATGGCCGTGCTCAGCAGGACCTCGGCCGATACGGTCAGTTGCAGCGCCGCCAACAATCCCAGCAGCAGGCCTCTGGCTACCGGCCGGTCGGGCTGCCGCACCACGAGGTCGTGCACCACCATGAAGATGAGGGGCGGCAGCGCCACGAATTCCAAGAAGATGTGGCCCACGCCCTGGCCGACCACGTAGGGGGAGAAGCCGTAGAGGAGTCCACCCACGAAGGCAGCCGGCTGCCAGGTCACGAAGCGCCGGACCAGGAAGAAAGCCGCAGCGGCAGATGCGAACGGCGAAAGGGTGCCGATAAGGTTGTACGAGACCACCGGACCGGCCAACAGCGTCACGGGGGTGACCAGGAGGTCCAGTGGCAGAGGCTGGCCGTTGACCATGGTGTTGACGCCGTACGGGTAATTCCCGAAGCTCGAAACGAACGGGTTGTGCAGGTGCACCACCGCGTAAGCGACCCATGTGAGGAACCACATCGACGTGGCCTGGTCCCCTCCCGGGGACAGCGCGTGCGCACTGGCTCCTTGGGTCCACGCCTGCCAGTACCCGGCAACGGACAACGCCGCGTAGATCGCCAACACCAGAGCAACAACGAGACCCCGGTGCGTGGGGGCCGGCTGCCGGCCGGGCGCGCTCATGGCGGTCCGTGCTGAGGGTCGGCGCTCCGCCAAGACCGGCAGCCTAGAGAAGCGGTCGGCATCGGTGGTTGACCACGCCGGCGCAACGTAGCGCTCGACGCGTGCCGTCGCCCAGCGTCGCCCAGCGTCGCGACCTGCGCTGCTATGGTCCGCCCGTTCAACAGCCGATGTCGACCCTGAGTCGTGTGGCAGCCACCGCGCTGGTCCCGGTCGCCTTCCTCTTGGTGACGACGCGCCCGGCTGGCGCCGACCAGCAGCCGTCGTGGCAATCGGCCGGCAGCTTCCGGCTTTCGAGCTCCATGCCGAGGCTCCCACGCGGTGCCCGGTACCTCGGACCGGTGCGCTCCGAGCTGGCGGTGACCGGCGACGTCGCCTTGAGCCCGCGCCATCCGGCCGCGCTGGCGAACTTCGTGGCGGCGGTGTCGGATCCCGCCTCGCCCGACTATCGCCACTACCTGGCCAAGGGCCAGTTCGCCACCGACTTCGGGCCGAGCGAAGCGACGATCGACGAAGTCGAGCAGTGGCTGCGCGCCGAGGGGCTCGACGACCTCTCGGTGAGCGCGGATCATCTGCTCGTCTCCTTCCACACCACAGCCGGGCAGCTGTCGACCGCCTTCTCGAGCCCCTTGGACCGCTTTGCGGTCCCCTCCGCCGACTCGGGCCCCACCCAGACAAGCCTGTCGGCACTGGAAGCGCCGCTCGTGCCCCGGGCACTGGCCTCCACGGTCACGGCTGTCCTCGGTCTGTCAAGCAGCCCGGCCCAGCCCATGCTCGAACAGTCCGAATCGGCCGTCGCCGGCCGAGCGGACGCCGCCCTCATGAGCCTTGCCACCGCATCCGATGAAAGCGCCGATCCGTCGGAGACGCAGGGGCCCACCGCCTGCCCCACGGCTGCCACCGCCGCGAGCAAGGAGAGTGCCTGGACGGCGGACGAGGTGGCGCAGGCCTACGGCTTTCCGAGCATCTACAGCCAGGGCCGCCTCGGCCAGGAGACCACGATCGGCCTGCTCGAGCTGGCGGGCTACGACGCACCGGACGTCGGCACGTACCAGAGCTGCTTCGGAACTTCGGCCACGGTGACCAATGTCGAGGTGGATGGCGGCCCGAGCGCGTCCGGCGGCAACGCCGCTGCCGAGGAAGCCACGATCGACATCGAGGCCGCCTTGTCCGTGGCGCCGCAGGCCAACATCTTGGTGTACGAAGCACCCGACTCGTTGTCGGCCGAGCTCGATGTGTGGGCGCGCATGGCCGACGACGACGTGGCCCAGGTGGTCTCCACGACATGGGGCTACTGCGAGGCGCTGCTCCCCTCAGGGGCGGCGGCGGCGGAGGACACGGTGCTGGCGCAGATGGCGGCCCAGGGACAAGGGGTGTTCGCCGCCGCCGGCGACACCGGCTCCGAGGACTGCTTCGGTCTCGACCAGAGTGACACCAACCTGGCGGTCGACGATCCCGGGTCGCAGCCCTATGTCACCAGCGTCGGCGGTACCTCCCTGACCGGTGATGCCGCCAACAGCCCGACCGAATCGGTGTGGAACAACTGCCAGGGCGACGCCAACGACACCTGCGCCGTGGGCAACTACAACAGCGGCTCGGCTGACGGCGCCGGCGGCGGCGGGATCTCGCAGAACTGGGCCATGCCCTCGTGGCAGGACGGCGTGGAAGGATCCGACTCGAGCGGGACGCCGTGCGGATCGACCAGCGGCGACTGCCGGGAGGTGCCCGACGTGGCTGCTTCAGCCGACCCTCAACACGGGACCGTCTTCTACTTCACCCCTGAGAGCGGCCCTGAGAGCGGCAACAGCAACTATTACGAGGTGGGCGGGACGTCGGTGGCTTCGCCGCTGTGGGCCGGTCTGGTGGCCGACCTCGACAGCGGCTGCCTCACCCCGGGCGGCGGCCAGGGCGACACGGCGGGCTTCATTAATCGGACGCTGTATTCCTGGGACGAGGACAACAGCGACAGCGCCAACCACGACGTGACCTCGGGGAACAACGACTACACCGACACCAACAGCGGCGACTACCAGGCGGCCTCCGGCTACGACATGGCGAGCGGCTGGGGTTCGCCCGACGCGCCGAATCTCGTCACCGCCCTCGAACCTTCAGGTGGATGCGCGACGGTGACCGGCCTGTCGGTCACCTCAGGGGGGCCGGGAACGTCGGTCACCATCTCGGGCTCCGACCTCGGCACGGCGACCGCCGTGAGCTTCGGATCGACGGCCACCACCAGCTTCACCGTGAACAGCTCAACCTCGATCACGGCCACTGCCCCCGCCGGCTCGGGCCCGGTCGACGTCACCGTCACCACCCCGAACGGCACGTCGGGCACCGACCCGGCCGATGCGTACACCCTTTCGGGAGGCGCCAGCCCGCCACAGACCGGACCCGGGGCGTCGCTCGGGGCTCCCAGCACCCTCGACGATCCCGACCTGCTCACCGACCCCAACTTCGAGAGCGGCCTCGGCCCGTGGCACGTGAACGCCCCGAACCGGGCCATCTACTCCTCCTCGAGTGCGCCGGGCGGGCAGTACCTCGAGGTGGTTTCCGCCAACAGCGTGTACCAGGACGTGAGCGTGGCCGTCCCGACCGGCCACAGCTATCGGGCGTCGATCCTGCTGCGCTCGCCGACCGGCACGCCGGTGCCGGCCACTTTGGTGCTGTGGGCGCTGGGCGGGTCGGCCGCGGAGATCGGGCAGACGGCGCTGACCGTCAGCGGTCCCAACTGGACCCAGTACGACACCGACGTCGACGTCGCCGGCAGCGGTCACGGTGACCTGCGCCTGCAGCTGTACTTCGACGACCCGGGACAACAGGATCTCGACCTCGACGGGGCCATGCTCCAGGATGCCGGCGTGGCCGATGCCGGCTTCGGCCAGGGCCTCACTCCCTGGCAGGCAGCGCCGGGGCAGAACCGCGCCGTCTACGGCTCGGCCGCTGGCCCCGACGGCCAGTTCTACCTGGAGACCAACAGCGGGAGCGCGTCCTCCCCCAACGTGTACCAGGACGTTGCCGTGGCGCCGGGCGCCGGCCACAGCTACGCCGCTGGTGTCATGCTGCGCTCGCCGTCGAACACGCCCGTCCCCATCACCCTGGTGCTGTGGGCGCTCGGGGGCTCGGCTCCCGTCGAGGTGGGCCAGACCGAGCTCACCGTCGGCGCCGACGGCTGGGCTCCGTACACCACCGACCTCGACGTGGCGGACAGCGGCCACAGCCTGCTGCGCCTGCAGCTCTACATCGGCGTCACCGGCGTGAACCTCGACATGACCGGCGCCTGGGTCGAGGACGCCGGGGTGGCGGACGCCGGTTTCCAGCAGCCGTCGCTCGGGCCGTGGTCGGTGACGCCGGGCGCCAATGCCGCCCTGCAGAACGGGTACGGGTCGGCCTCCGGCGCCGATTGGCTGCTGACCAACACCGGCGGACAGCAGGCCAGCTCGTTGTGGCAGGACATCGCCACCGTCCCGAGTCCCGGACGTCCGTATACCGCCTCGCTCATGCTGCAGTCGGTGGACGGGGCCCCCATCTCTGTGACCCTGGTGCTGTGGGCGCTCGGGGGATCGGCCCCCGTGGAGGCGGGCCAGACCCAGTGCACCGTGAGCTCGACCAAGAGCTCACCCAGCTGGCAGGTCTGCTCCACCGAGCTCGACGTGGGCTATTCGGGCCACGGCTTCCTGCGCCTCCAGCTCTACCTCGATACTGCGGGCCCGACCTTGGCCGTGAGCGGCGCGCAGCTCCCGGACGCCGCCACCTGACGGCTCACGAGAAGGTGATCTGCACGATGTAGCCGCTACCGACGGCGGTCTGGTAGGAGGTCATTGGCCGGGTGAGGGTGATGGCCACGGCGACGTTCGTGCCCGACGGGGTGAGCGTGCAGCTGCTCACCAGTCCCGACGACGCCGAGGCCGAGGCGAATGCGGCCGAACCGGAGACGACGCCGGTCAAGGTGGCCGTAAAGCTGGTCGGGTTGTCCAGCTTTGCGTCGGTGACGTCGTTGCCCAGGTTCGAGACCCGCGAAGCCAGGTCGATCACCACGCCGTTGGAGACGATCTGGATCGTGGCTACCGGTACCGGCGTTCCCGTGGTGCTGGGCGAACTGGGCACCGTGCCCGCCGAGGTGGTCGACGATCCGGGGGCGGTCGTGGTCGGTGCCGGGGGCGCCGTGGTCGTGGTGGCATGCGAGGCCGCAGGGGAGCTGCAGCCCCCCGTCACCGCCAGCCCCGCGCCCACCATGGCGACGGCCCACAGCCTGTTCACGGCCCGCAGTCTGAGCCCCCGTCGTTGAACATCAAGATGTTGTAGGCCCCACCCCAGCTCTCCACCACCTGCTCGTCCTGCTGGGCGGGGCACGAGGCAGGCAGTCCCTGGTAGCCGTCGACGTTGGCACCCGGCACGAAGCTCGAGTCCTGAGCGCCGGGTCCGTTGGCCGAGCCGTCCGAGTTGACGATCGGCGAGATGGACACGAACACCGGCACGTTGAGACTGGCGAGGTCATAGGCGGTGTAGAGGTACTGCCAGACGTAGAGCGCCGGCGTGAGGGTGCTGTCGGTGCCCTTGATGCCGGCCACCCAACCGTCGATCCAGTTGGTCCAGTCGGCAGCGTCGCTCGGGTAGTCGTTGGACTGCCCGTTGTCGTAGCCCTCGGGATCGAGGATGACGAAGTCAGGCTTGATCCTGGTGCTGATGCTGTCGAGGTACTCCGCCACGTACTGCCCGGCCACCGCGCCGTCGTCGTACCAGGTGTCACCACTCACGGGCGCGCTCACCGTCCAGAACGACATCCAGGTGATCGGACGTCCTGCGCCGGCGACGGCCTCAGCGGCTTGTTGGTCCGGCGAAGGGGACCCGGCCGAGGCCGCGGTGTAGGGGCTCTGCTGGATGCCGAGCCCACCGGTCTCGCCGAGGACCGACCACCCTTGGCTGACCACGGTCTGCGCGAAGGACTGGGACCCCGTCGGGGCGTAGCCGTACACGCCCACCCCCTGGGGAAGATCGGGCGGGCCCAACGGCGGGTCCAGGCCGGAGTCGGCAAGGGTGGCGGCGTCGACGTCCACGCTGGTCCCCGAGTTGGTGAGGTAGACCTGCAGGCGCAGGTCGTCGTATCCCCCACTGGCCACGTCGAGGACGGTGGAGACCTGTGTCCAGGACCCCCCGACGTTGAAGTCGGTCTGGGCGACCTCGGCGCTCTGCGCAGAGCCGGAGCTGTCCAGCGCCCAGAGCACCACGGTCCCGGTCACAGCCGTGGTGGCCGGGGACTTGAGATAGACGGAAGCGGTGTAGGGGTGCCCGTCGACGGGGTTGGTGGGGACGTCCTGGAACAGCGAGCCGTCGGCGCTGTCGCTGGTCACCTCCAACCAGGTCGAGCCCGACGGCCCGCCCGACCCGTTCTCGGACTGGCTGCTCGCCTCCGACGTCGACCAAGGGCCGGAGCCCGACTCGGCGAAGTCCCCGTCGGCCACGCCGGTGTCCTCCAGCGAGGTGCCGGCCACATCGAGGTTCTCGCCGGTCGTCGACAGGTAGATCTGCACCCGGAACAGGGTGTGACCCGGATCGGCCACGTCGAGGTCCGTGACATACCGGGTCCACTGACCGGACTGGACCGTCACGGCCTGCTGGGCGTCCTCGTTGGTCGTCCCCCCGAGAGCCCACAGCACGATCGTCGCCGAAATTGCCGCTCCAGTCGGCGAGCGTAGGTACAAGGCCAGCTGGTAGTCGTGGTTGACGACTGGGACTCCGGAGACGTCCTGGTACAACGAGCCGACCGAAGCACTCCCGGTGTTGGTCTCGAGGTAGTACTCACCGTCCGGCGTCTGCCCTTGGTAGATAGCCCGGTTCTGACCGGGGGTCACCTGCCAGGGCCCGAGGCCCTGGGCGAAGCCGGCGTCCGACAAGGTGGCGTCCTGCAGTGTGGCGCCGTCGGCGTCGAGGTTCGCGCCCAGCGTGTTGATGTACACCTGCACACGGAGGAAGGTGTGACCGGCACGGCCGATGTCGAGGTCGGTGTACCAGGGCGTCCACGTGGGCGAAGAGACCGAGAAGCTGGTCTGGCCCATCTCGGTGGAGGAGCCCCCCACCGCCCACAGCACCAATGTGCCGGTGATGGTGGCACTCGTCGGCGATCTGAGGAGGATCGAAGTCGTGTAGCTCTGTCCCGGGGAAGGAGAGATGTCGACGTCCTGATAGAAGTTCGGTGCCGACGAGCTTCCGCTGTTGGTTTCGAGGTAGGTCTGATCGACCGTGTTGGCCGGTGCAGACGACGGCGTGTACACCGCTCTGTTCTCCCCCGGGGCGAACATCCACGGCCCGACGTTGCCCTGCTCGAAGGTGGGATCATTGAGCAGATTGGGGCTGGCGGGCAGCGCCGCTGACGCCGATGCCCTCGGTGCGCGCAGCAGCGACGTCCCCACGGCCAGGGAGCATGCAATGAGGAATGCAGCCGCGACCACACCGCTCACGCGAAGCCGGCGGGAACGGGAACGACAGGTACCGGACATGGGGGATGCCTCTAGGGACCAGTAGGGGACGACTTCAGCGGAGTTTTCGGCACAGGGGGAACTCAGCTGAAGAACGGTAGCCTCCGCCAGCGCGGACGACCACCATCCGTCACGTTCCGCCGAAGCCGTCCGGGGCCGTGTACCCGACGATAGGGTATCCGTTGATGGTCGACGTGGTCGGGTCGAAGTAGCCGCTCTCCTGCACCGTCTCGTTGTCCGCATTGCCGGAAACGATGTTGATCATGCCGTCGGCCACCCCCGCCACGATGCCCACGTGCTGCCCGTACTGCGACGAAAGGCTCCCCCACACCACGGCGTCACCGGGCTCGGGGTCGTCGACCGCCCCGGGTTTGAAGCTGCCGGTCGCTTCGCCCCACGTCACCCAGTCGAACGCCCAGCCGGTCACGTCGGGATCGAGCCCGGCCGCCACCCACACCCAGTCGGCGAAGTCCGAGCACCACTCCTCGGACAACGTTCCCGGGCTGCAGGTGACACCGCCGTTGCCCACGGTGGATCCCCGCCCGAAGAAGGCCGTATACACGTTGCAGTCGCTGCCGGTGGGGACGGCCGCCCCGCCAGCCTGGTACTGGTCCTGTCCCTCGGCGATGGCGACGATATTCTGACGCAGCGGGGTGAGAGCCGGGCCGACGGTCTGGTCCGGCAACGTCACTGCGCCGATGGCCAGCGTCTGGCCGGCTGTCTCGAGGAACACCTGCAGTCGCAAGAGGGTGTGACCGCTGTCGGCGACGTCGAGCTCGGTGGAGTACTGCGCCCAGGCGCTGGAGACGGTAACCGACGTCTGGCTCATCTCCGTCGGCGCTGAACCGCCGAGCGCCCACAGCACCACCGTGGCGGCGATGGGGCCACCGGTGGTGGACCGCATCAGCAGCGACGCCTGGTAGGCGTACCCGGGCACCGGCGTGGTGTCGATGTCCTGATAGATCGAGCTCGACGACCCGCTCCCGGTGTTGGTCTCCAGCCAGTTGCCTCCGGAGACGGCAGTCGTGCCGCTGTGCGCCAATGCATTCGCCCCCGGTGACCACGTCCACGGGCCTAGGCCGGACTGGTCGAAGCCCGAGTCGACCACTCGGCTGTCCTGCAACGTGGCCGCGCCCACGTCCAGGTTCACCCCGGGGGTGAGCGCGTAGATCTGAAAGCGCAGGTCGTTGTGGCCGAAGTGCTGCACGTCGACGTCGGTGTAGGCGAGGGTCCATGCCGCCGAGGTGACGGTGAGCTGCGTCTGGCCCAGGTCAGCGGAGGCCGGACCTCCCAGCGCCCACAGCGCTAGCACGACCGACACCGGTGTCCCCGACGGCGAACGAAGGTAGACCGACGCGTCGTAGGTGTGGTCGTAGAGCGGCGACACCCACAGGTCCTGGTACACCGACGACACAGAGCCCGAGCCGCTATTGGTCTCCAGGTAGTCCTGGCCGTCGGGCGCCGTCGGCGAGCTGTAGATGGCCCGGTTGGCCCCCGGACTGGTCTGCCACGGTCCCATGCCCTGGGCGAAGCCGGCGTCTCCCACCCCGGCGTCCTGCAGTGAGGCGCCGTCGAGGTCCAGGTTGTCGCCGGGGGTGGTGAGGTACAGCTGCAGGCGCAGCATCCCGTAACCCCCATTGGACACGTCGACGTCGGTGTAGGCGCGCGTCCAGCTCGACGAGCTGACCGTCAGCGCAGTCTCGCCCACCTGCACGGGCGCCGGCCCCCCGAGCGCCCACAGCACCAGGTCCACCGACACCGGCACCGCAGCCGGCGACCGCAGCAGCGCCGAGGCGGTGTAGCTCTGTCCGGCTTGCACCGGGGTGGACACGTCCTGCCAGACGCTGCCCACCGAGCCGGCGGATCCGGTGTTGGTCTCCAGGTAGGACGAACCCTCGCCGGCGGCCGAGCCGCTGTACACGGCCACGTTCTCGCCGGGAGTGGCCGCCCACTGGGCGAAGCCCTCGGCGAAGCTCCCGTTGGAGATCAGCTCGGGCGTCTGCAGCGGCGGGCCGAAGCCGGCGTCGGTCGGCACGTTCTGGACCTGCGCCGCCGCCGGTGCCGCCGGTCCTACCGCCAGACCGGCGGCGACAAGGAATCCACCCACCACCGCACCGGCCAGCCGTCCGATGCGCCCGCCTGTGTCCATTACTGCTCAGCTCCTCAAGGAATCAGGGGAATGCCGAATCGGTTGCGACGTGCTGGCGCCACTCACGCGTAGCCGGCGTCGGGCAGCGTGGCGCCGTCGATGGCCAGGGTCTGGCCGGACGTCTCGACGTAGATCTGCAGCCGGAACATGGTGTGGCCGGAGTCGGCCACATCCAGCGCGGTGGTGTACTGGTGCCAAGAGCTGCCCACGGTGATCTCCGTCTGGCCAAGCTCGGTCGCCCCTCCGCCGAGGGCCCACAGCACCAAGGTCACCGAGATGGGCCCACCGCTGGCCGACTCCATGAGCGCACCGGCCGTGTACGTGTGGCCAACCACGATCGGACCGGCCAGGTCCTGGTACACCGAGCTCGAAGATCCACCGTTGGTGTTGGTCTGGAGCCAGTTGTCGCCGGTGGGCGCCGACGACCCCGTCTCCACCGAGGCGTTGGCGCCGGGTGACACCACCCAGGGGCCAAGACCGGGCTGATCGAAGCCGCTGTCGGGCACCAGGGAGTCGGCCACAGCCGGATCGCAGACGTCGAGGTTGTCGGTCGTCGAGCCGACGTAGAACTGCAGACGGAGCAGGCTGTGTCCGGGGTCGGCCACGTCGATGTCCGCCGTGTAGGGCGCCCAGCTGGTCGAGCTGACGGTGAATTGGCTCTGGCCGACCTCCGTGGGGGCCGAGCCGCCGAGCGCCCACAGCACCATGTTCACGGGAACCGACGTCCCGGTGGGCGAGCTCAGGAAGACCGAGGCCGTGTAGGTGTTGCCCGGCTGGGGCGCGACCGGAACGTCCTGCCACAGCGACCCGTCTGACGCCGAGGCGCCGTTGAACTGCATGTAGTCCTGGCCGGCCGGCAGGTCGGAGGAGGTGAACACGGCCCGGTTCCCCGAACCGGCCTGCCAGTTGCCGGCCCCCTGGGTGAAGCCGCCGTCCTCGACGCCCGATCCCTGGAGCATGGCGCCGGCCACGTCGAGGTTCACGTTCTGTGCTCCGACGTAGATCTGGTAGCGGATAAGTGTGTGCCCGGCGTCGGCCACGTCGAGGACCGTGTCGTACTGCGCCCAGGTGGTCGAGGACACAGTGAACTGCGTCTGTCCGATCTCCGTCGGTGCCGAGCCGCCGATCGCCCACAGCACCAGGCTCACCGGCACCGGCACTGCGGACGGGGAGCGGAGGTACGCCGAGGCGTCGTAGCTGTCACCGGCCTGCGGCGCCATACCCACGTCCTGATAGAAGCTGGCCCCCGCCGTGGTCCCCGAGTTCACCTCGGCGTAGTCGGAGCCGTCGGGAGCGGACGACGAGGAGTAGACGGAGCGATTCTGGCCGGGGCCGACCTGCCAGGGAGCGATGCCCGATTGTTCGAAGGCTGAATTGGCAAGGAGATTGGGCTCGGCGTACGGCGGCGGCGACCACACGGGAGAGAAGCCAGTGAGCTGCGGGTCGTGGTGGAACATCGGCCACGCCCCCGGCTCGTACACGCCGGTTGCGTTGGTTCCACCCACCTCGTAGTGGGTGACGAAGCTCTGCATCGAGCTGTTGTATCCGGCCACCGTGATGCCGATGGTTCCGTTGGCGTCGTGGGTCACCAGCGGCGAATCGAGGAACCAGTTCCCGCTGTCGAGGGTGTCCGCCAACGTTCCGCTTTGTCCGTCGAAGATGTCCACGCCGGAGGTGGTGGGGACGATCGGGTCCTGGTATCCGTTTCCGGAGAGGTCGGCGGTCACCGCCGAACCGACGATTTCGCCGGTGGCGTTGGCCCGCCACACCGGGGCCCCGTTGGCGCCGTTCAGTACCCACACCGAGCCACCGCCGTCGTCGTTGTCAGTGCCCTCGACGACGTCGAGCTGGCCGTTGCCCGCCACGTTGGCCAGCGCCGGACTGCTGGTGGTGGTCCCGTCCAACCGCTGTGCCCACACCAGGCCGCAGTTGGAGTTGACCACCAACACCTCGTCCCCGGTGACGGTACCCGAGTAGTAGACGCCGGTGCCGAAGGCGATTCCCATGGCGCCGCCGGAGAGGATGGGGCCCACCGCCGGGGAGGACATGACGTTCTGGTCGGTGTTGTACTCGCAGATGAGACCGCCCGAGGGATTGTTGGTGCCAGCGTTGCCGTCCTGGGACAGGACCCGGAGGTGGCCGCCGTTGGTGTACTGGGTGCCGTAGGCGCTGCCGGCCGTGGAGTCGCCACCTTCCACGATCTCGGTCTGTCCGTTCCCGTAGAGATCGGCCAGCGCCGGAGTCGAGAAGTTGCTGTCCGCCTCGAACCAGGGGAAGCCGCTCAACATGTCACCGTTCTGGACGTTCATGGCGGCTTCTTCTTGGCCGAGCTCTCCGGCCACGGCGCTCATCGTCCCCTGGAGATCGCCGACAGCCATGGACGCCTGCACTGCCGAGTCTCCTCCCTGGCCGGGGACCGACGGGAGCGACACGAACCACTGGCTCTGGCCCTGAGCGTCGATGGCCTGGTAGCCACCCGTCAGGGGTGCGTTGGCGTCGCCCACCCCGACGAGGATCTCGTCGTCGTCGGTTGTGCCCGGTGGGCTGTACACCGAGGGGGTGGAGTAGATCGGTGCCTCGGCGTGGAACGGCCATCCCGGAACGGTCGAACCGTTCGACATGTTGAGGGCGTACACGTTCCCCGCCGTATCGCCGACCACGACGGCTGGGCCATCGGCCAGCTCGGCGATGTTGGGGGACGACTGCATGATCGGCGACCCGGTGTCGGGCAGGTTCACCGACCAGATCTGCGATATCGAGAGCGAGCCGGACGCCCCGGCGGGCGGGGGCGATACAACGATCGCCGTCGTGACCATCGCCGCAGTGGCGAGAACGGCGCGCGCCCGCGCTCGTCGAGCCCCGAACCTCACCCGCAGAACATCGGACGTCGCGTGGGCGGTCTTGACCGTCAAAGCCGAGCTATTTCCCGGCAACGGGCATAGCCGCTCGCCGGGCAATCGGCATAGCGGCTACCGGGCGATCACATTGCTGCTATCTCGCAATCCACATCGCCGCTGCTCGGACAGCCGGCAGACCCATGCGACCCACATTTTCGGGTCCGATTGCCTTCGCCAAGACAACGGCCCGTCAACTAGCGGGGCAGCCTTGACAGGACCGTCCAGACCGGTCGTCACGGGCCCGATAGCACATACGTGGCCGACGCCCGCGCCGCCGTGTTGTCACCTGTCCCCCCGACCTCGCCAGGCCGGTGCCCCCGGGCCCCGGGCCGGCTGCTCGTGGCCGTGCTCTCCATAGCGCTGCTCGTTGCACCCCTCGCCGCGCGGTCGGCCCGCAGCGCGCTGTCGGAGGCCCGTCCGTCCATCGCCATGCCTGCGGTCCACCAGGTGGCGGTCGACCCCTCGCCCCCGGGCATGTCGGCCATGGCGGTACGGACGCCGGTGACCAAAGGCGGCAGCGAAGCCGACGGCAACCCGCCGGCCAACGTCGCCCCCGATCCCGACTTCCTCGATGACTGCTCGGGAACGCAATACGACGATTCCTCCGGCTGCGTGGCAGCGGTCGTCCAAGCCATCGACAACGCGCGATCGCAGGAGGGGCTCCTACAGATGGGCCTGCCCACCGACTGGAGCTCGCTCTCGCCCGGCGAGCAGCTATACGTCGCCACCAATCTCGAGCGCACGATCAGGGGGCTCCCGCCGCTGAGTGAGATGGCCACTGCCCTCGACCAGTCGTCGGCCCAGGCGGCCGTCGCGGCCGAGGACCCGAGCCCACCCTCGGGCTTTCCCTGGACGGAGTGGGGCGGCAACTGGGCCGGCGCCGTCGGCAACCCGTTGGAGGCCGTCTACTACTGGATGTACGACGACGGTGAAGGCTCGGGGAACGTCGATTGCACCGCCACCGACACCAGCGGATGCTGGGGCCATCGCGACAACATCCTCATGAGCATGAATTGCCAGCCGTGCGTGATGGGAACCGGTTACGACGGCACCGGCTACCAGGGCTACCCGAGCTGGACCGAATTGCTGGTCGACACGTCCGGCAGTCCGGCGGCGGATTTCACCTGGGCGCAGGTGACGCCCTATCTGTCCACCGGTTTGGACCCGGACGACGGCCAACCCAACCTGGTCACTGACGCCGGGTTCCAGGAGCCGGGGCTGGGCCCGTGGTGCACCTCTTCGGGCCAGAACCAGACCGTCGTGAACTCCCCCAGCGCCGGAGCGGGCCAGGACTACCTGGCGACGAATGCTGGAGACGCCGGCAGCCCTTCTGTCTGGCAGGACGTCAACGTGGCCCCCCTGCCCGGGAACAGCTACGACGCCTCGGTCCTGCTGGCGTCGGCCAACGACGTGCCCATCTCCGTCACCCTGGTCGTCTGGGCGCTGGGGGGCACCGCTCCGGACGAGGACGGGCAGACCGACGTGACGGTCTCCTCGAGCAGCTGGAACGACTTCTCCACCGATGTGGACGTCGCCGATCCGGGACATGCCTTGCTGCGCCTGCAGCTGTACTTCCCCTCGACGACCACCACTGATCTGGAGGTCGACGGCGCCATGCTGCAGGATGCCGCCCTGTCCGACGCCGCCTTCCAACAGGGTCTCGGACCCTGGCAGACCGGTTCCGGGCAGAACCGGACGGTCTACAGCGACCCGTCGTCTCCGTCGGGCGACGAGTATCTGGAGACCAACGTTGACGGCGATTCGGTGGGCTCGGTGTACCAGGACGTGACCAACATCCCGGTCGACACCGGTCAGACGTATCTCGGGTCGGTCTTCATGCGCTCCCCCCAGGACACAGCGGTGCAGGGGACGCTGGTGCTGTGGGCGCTCGGCGGTTCGGCCACCGAGCTCGGGCAGACCAACTTCACTGTCGACTCTGCGTCGTGGACGCAGTACGACACCTACGTCGACGTCTCCTTGAGCGGTCACGACGACTTGCGCTTCCAGCTGTACTTCACCACCCCCGGCGTCAACCTCGACCTGACCGGCGCGACCCTCGAAGAAGGTGGCGTGCCCGATGCCGAGTTCGACCAGCCCGGGCTGGGGCCGTGGACCGTCTCGCCGGGCGCCAACAGGGCCGTCTACAGCGACCCGTCGGCCCCGGTGGGCAACACCTGGCTGCAGACCAATACCGCCGGCGCCCCCTCGAGCTCCGTCTACCAGGACTTCTCGACCGACCTGGTGGCGGGTCACTCCTACACCGCCACCATGCTCCTGCGTTCGACCGGTGCGCCCATACCGGTGTCGATCGTCCTGTGGGCGCTCGGTGGTTCTGCGCCGACCGAGGTCGGCCAGACCGAGGCCACGGTGGGTGACGCGTGGGCCAGCTACCACACCGTCCTCGACGTCGCCGACGCCGGGCACACGCTGCTGCGGCTGCAGGTGTACCTCGACTCGTCGTCGCAAACACTGGCGCTGACGAACGCCTCGCTGCCCGACCTCGCCATCGATCCCTGATCGGCGTCATTGCGGGGGCTGTCCGCCCGGAGCGCTCCCCCGATAGTCTTCGACAGCGATGGGAGACCACCTCGCCGCAACCTGGAGACGGTGGCCGGCGTGATCTCCTATGCCCAGAACCGCGAGGACGTGCTGTTGGCGCGTTGCTTCGACGGCCAGGACACCGGGTTCTACATCGACGTCGGGGCATGGGATCCCGTCCTGCACTCGGTGACCAATCACTTCTCGCAGCGAGGCTGGCGGGGAGTCAACGTCGAGCCCGCTCCCGAGTACTACGAACGCCTGGTGGCAGCCCGGCCCCACGACGTCAACCTGCAGTGCGTGATAACCGACCACGTCGGCACCACCGAATTCACCGTGGTGAGCGACAGTGGGCTGTCGACGGCGGTGCAACTCGACAGCACGTTCCGACGGAACCTCGAGGCAGGCGGGTATCCGACCTCGGTGATCACCCTGCCCGCCACCACGTTGGCCGCCATCTGTGCCGAGCACCTCGACACAGGCACGGTCGTCGACTTCCTGAAGGTCGACGTCGAGGGGTTCGAGGCCGAGGTGCTCCGAGGGGCCGACTGGAGCACCTACCGGCCCCGTGTCCTCGTGGTGGAGTCGATGCAACCGGTCGCCTTCGATCCGGTGCGCAGAGGACCCGAGGTCCGCGACACCTCCGGTCAATGGGAGCCGATCCTCCTCGCCAACGGCTACCGCTTCGCCATCGACGACGGCCTCAACCGGTTCTACGTTCGGCAAGAGGACGAGGCCCTGCTGCCGGCACTGTCGCGACCGGTGAGCATGCTGGACGACTTCGTTCCCCATGAGCTGTGGCTGAGCCGCGAGGATGTTCGCGAGCTGACGGACGAGCTGGAGCTGACCAAAGCGGCAGCCGCCAAGACGGAGGCGGACCTGCGTGGCGAACTGGCGGAGGTCCAGGCCTCGCTGGAGCTGACCACAGGCGAACGCGACGGTTTACAAGGCCGTCTCGACGATCTCCAGTCCCGTCTGGCCGAGGTGCTCTCGTCGCACAGCTGGCGCGTGACCCGGCCGATGCGCGCCCTGTCGGGATGGGTCCGCCCGCGCCGCCACGCCGCCGACTGACCCCGAAACCGGCGGACCATCCGTCTAGGATGTGGGCGCCGCAGCACCGGGCGCGGACGGCGTAGCGCTACGGGCAGTGACGCATGGAGACCACCTGTGGTGAGAAAGAGCCAAGCCGAGGAGCCGGCTCAGCAGTCAACGGCCGAAGCACAGACTCCGGGCGTCGTCGGCCCGAGATCAGCGACGATTCGGTTACCGTCCCCGTCGGCTCCCCGCCTCTCGGTCGTCGTCACCGCTTGGCGCGCCGCTCCCCTGCTGACCACCTGCCTGCGGTCCCTCGCCGCTGATCCCACCGACCTGCCCTATGAAGTGATCGTCGTCCTGAACGATCCCGACAAGGGTCTGCTCGAAGACCTCGAACGACTTGTCGAGGGTGCCAAGGTGATCGAGTTGCCCGTCAACCTGGGACACGCCGGTGCCTGCAATCGCGCCGCCGCCGTCGCCGCCGGCGATTACCTCGTGCTGCTCGACGACGACACCGAGGTAGAGCGGGGGTGGCTCGATGCGCTGATGGCGGCCGCTGACGGCACGCCCGAGGCGTCCGCGGTCGGCAGTGCGCTGCTCGACGCCGAGGGGAGGGTGGCGGAGCTGGGACGCATCGTGTGGAAGGACGGGACTGCCAGCCCCCTCTCGCCCGCCCTGGTCCAGCGAGCCGGGGCCGGCGTGCGCCTCCAGACGGTACAACCCGTCGACTGCTGCAGCAGTGCCGCTCTGCTCGTGCGTTCGGGAGTCTTCGAGGAGGTGGGCGGGTTCGACGAGGGCTACTTCCCGGCTTACGGCGAGGACGTCGATCTGTGCCTGAAGATCTGGGCCCGCGGCGACTCGGTGCTCTGCCAGCCGGCGTCCCGGGTGCGTCACCGCTGCCGCTCCTCCATGAGCGCCTTGTACGGCGACTTCGTATCCAGCCGAAGCCAGCAGTACCTGGCCGAACGGTGGTCGGCGGAACTGGCCGAGCGCGAACCGCCCGCCGCAGACGACGGCCAGGCCGTCCAGCGCGCCCTGGAGCGGGCCGGCCGGCCCGTCGTGGCTCCGCCGGCCTCCTCCAAGGGTCCGCCTCGGCAAGCCCAGGACGGCCGGCCACTGGCGACCGAAGACCAGGTCGCTGCCCTCCGGCACGAGCTCGCCGTCCGTGAAGCCTTTGCCGTGGCCATGGAGTGGGAGACCATCCGGCTTTCGACCGACATGAGCCGGGTGGCCGATGAGCGTGCCGATCTGGCTACCCGAGCGCGCGCCCTGGAGATGGAGTGCACCGCCCTGCGGACCGAGCGCGACACCGCCCGCCGACAGCGCGACACCGCCCGCCGACAGCGCGACGAGGAAGCAGCCGTTGTGCTCGCCTTTCGCAACCGGGCCAGCACCCGCATCGCCGACCAGCTGGCCGCCCGGCTGCGACGCCTGCCGGGGGCGGCGGGCCTGGCCAGGTGGCTGCTGCAGAAATTCCGGGCCGCCCGAGGCTGAGCGTCGGCTTCAGCTGTCCTCGATGACCTCGGCCACCCAGTGGGTCAACTGGCGACCGAAGTCCTGCCACCGCGGTATCTCGACGGACGCTGTCTCCTGACGCAGCCGGCCGTTGTTGGCCGGGTCGGTGACATAGCGCAGGGCATCCACCAGGCGGCCCTTGTCGACCTCGGCCATACGGACCTGGCCACCCCCCCCGAGCCGGGCAAGGGCAGGCAGGCTCTCGGCGGCGATCAGCGGACACCCGAGAGCCAGGGCCTCGACAGCCGGCAGCCCGTAGCCCTCGTCGGTGCCGATGAAGACCATGACCGCCGCCCGCCGCAGCGCGCCGGCCACCACGGCGTCGCTCGCCTCTTCGAGCCACCTGAGCGGCCCGCCCTCCTTCGTTCTCCGGCGCAGAATGTCGAGAAAGGCCTTGCTCTCGGTGCCGGGCCGGCCCAGCAACAGCAGACCCAGGTCACTGCCCTGCGCCCACAGCTCGTCCATTGCTTCGACCAGCAGCGCCTGGCGCTTGCGCGGCTCGACCGATCCCACCGACACCACCGTCGGGGAGCCGTCGACAGCGGCTTCGACGGGCACCTCGAGCAATCCATCGCCGCCCAGTGGCACCACCCGGCCTCGGCGGCAGGGCCGTCGCCGCAACCGGTCTTCGAATTCGACCCGCACGGCTTCGCTGATGAACGCCATGTTCTCGATGCGCGAGAAGACGTTGAAGAAACGGTCATAGGGCCGCAGGTCGATGCCCTGGAACAGCCAGGGCGAGGTCACCGGGAAGGCGTCGTAGGCCACGCCGCACACCGGGACCTCGTTCTCCTCCAGCATGCTCGTGAGCAGCTCCACCACGTCGGGCCTGGGCGCCGGCTCGGGCAGCACGTACGCCCCGAAGAGCCTCGGGACGTCGAGCAGGCCGACCACGCTGCCACGGCTCCGCAGGCGCTCCTTGGCCCAGCTCTCGGTCACCGTCCCGGAATGGGCGAAGACGTCGCGGACCAAGGCGGCGAATTCCGCCGCCTCCGTGGTCACGTAGGCGCTGCCCTCGAGATACCCGAACCGGGCCTCGACCACGTCCTCGTCCCACCACTCCGCCATGTGTCCCAGCACGCGCTGGACCCCCGAAGGAATTGGGCGGCCCATGAACTGGCTGATGTCGACCAGCGCTCGCCTGGTCACCGCCCGGGCTCCAGGTCGATGGCGGACAACAGGCCGAGCGCGTAGTTGCGGGCGCTGAAGCGGTCGAGGTAGGTCCGGCGTTCGCGCTCGATGGCGGCCAAATTCGTCCGGCGCGTATCGGACACCTCGGCGACCTTCTCAGCCACATGCAGACCGGTGATGCGGTCCGAGAGGCGATGTACGTAGGAAGGAAGTTCCATCTCGTCGGCCAGCGTCCTCGACACCACCGAGGGGACCCCGAAGGCGGCGCAATCCGCCGCTGCTCCGCTGATGGTGAGGATGGGGCTCAATCGGAGTTGGACGGCGACGTCCGCAGCGAGCAGGAAGGTGTCATGGCTCGTCCAGGAGTACCGCCCGTACAGACGCAGGTACTGGCCGACCCCCAGGGAACCGGCCTGCGCCTTGAGCTGACGGAACAGCTCTTCGGACAGCGATCCGAGGACGTGGAGCCGGGCATCGATACCCCAGTTCCTCAGCCAAGCCAAGGCGTACACGCCGATGTCCACACCCTTGGTGGCGAAGTCGACGATTCCCAACGTCACGATGTCGAGTGTGTCGGGGCTCATACCACAGCGCCGACGGGCATCGGCGATGTGGTCTTCGGTGATCTCCACCACAGGCGGAAGGTTGTGGGGGACGAACGGCACCACCTTGGCATCGACACCGGTCTCGACGGCGAGGTGACGAGCCAGCGCCCGTGAATGGACTACCACGGGGCGTGCCTGGGTGGCGATGAGACCGAACCCCCGGTTGGGGATGCGGTCGAGGTGATCCAGGAATTCCGGGACGTCCTCCGCCGATACCGGATGCTGCGGGGTGGACAACAAGGCGGCCGTGGGGCCATGGCCCAGCCACCGGTCGTACACGTCCAGCATCCGGTCGTCGTGAGCCAGTGACGCGCCCCCGAAGTTCGAGAGGTACTCGAGCATGGGTACGTGGAGCTGGTTGTTGCCCAGCACGGTGAGCACCCGGTCGAAGCTCGGGTCCAGGTAGGCGTCGGCCGTCAGCGGACGGACCTCGATCGAGCAGGTCGGGCCGCCGGAGGATCCGGCCTGGTCCCTGGCCGTGGCGCCGGCTCCGGTGAACACCGTGACGTCGGCGAACTCCGTCAGCGCTTCTAACGTAAAGGCCGAGCACTCGGCCACCCCGGTGTGCTGCGGCGGCCAGGGCGTCACCACGGCGATACGGGGTCTTCGACCCCGGCGCGACACCCGATGACCGTCCGCCGCCGACGGCGGGGAACCGGCGGCCGGCTCGACTCCCTGTCTGATCCTCCGGGTCACCGCCACCGCGTCCGCCCGGTCCCCCAACGTGGCCCGCTGTCGCGAGACGACCGGGTGCGGGTCCTCGAGCACCCGCATCAGTGCCGTCCCGAGGGCCTCGGCGTCGGCGGGCGGGGCCAGCCACCAACCTGCTCCGACGAGCTCACGGTGCACGGCGATGTCGGACGCCACCACGGGCGTGGCGCAGGAGAGCGACTCGGCCACCGGCATGGAAAACCCTTCGGCGAACGACGGGACCATGGTGGCGGCCGCCTCCCGGAAGACCGTCTTGAGCTGACGGTCGCTCAGCCAAGGGAGGAACTCGACGTCGGAGGCGTGGAGCCCCATGCGCTGTGACAGCGCCACGGTCTCCTGGCGGAGGGCGGACGGCAGCGAGCCGTAGACCACGAGACGCAGGCCGGCTGCTCCCTGCATACGGGCCACGGCCAGCGCGCCCAGCGCGGCGGGGAGGTTCTTTCGGGCTTCGGCGCCCGACGGCACCACGACGTACCGCCCTGGCACGCCGAGGGCGGACGGCTCCTCCTCCACAGCCGACATGTCGGCAGCCACCCCGGTGACCGTCATAGGAATGGTGGCCGAGGCGAGCTGGCGGACGGCCCCGGCCGAGGCCTCGGAAATGGGCAGCACGTGGTCGTAGCCGCTGAGCACGAGGGTGTCGGCCAGGTACTGGATCCGGTCCAATCTCGACGAGAGGTACTGCTGCTGGTACTGCAAGGGGATCAGGTCGTATACGACGGCACAACGGTGCACGGACGGATCGACGAGCACCGGCAGCAAGCACGTGGAGTCGACGGTCATGGGGGACAACTGCACAAAGGTGCCTATCCGCTGCAGCTGTCGAACCTCGTGCTTGGCAATCACCACCCGGTCGGCGGTGCGCATTTCGGCGGGCAGCGGCGGAAACTCGGGATCGGTGAGCAGGTAGGTCGTCCCGCGCCCCCTGCCGGCAGTGACGGCCTCGACCACCATCCGGGCGTGTCGGCCTATCCCGCGTCCAGCATGGTGGGGGTCCTGGAGACACCGGGCGTCGACCAGAACTCCGTCGCCGCCGGACGGCGGCCGGGAGAGCGTTCGGTCCTGTCGGCGCTCCTGGTCGCAGAGCGCGGTTTCGACCGCTCGCAAAGCCTCACGGCGCCTTCGTGGCCACCACACGTGCTCGTCGGAGTGCAACGACAGTGCGCCGAGCTGGCGCGACAGCACCGCCAAGGGATCGGGACCGGGATCGCTCAGTGCCTCCCGCAGGGCCCGTTCGAGATCGGCGAGATCCGGCTCGTCACCCTCGTCGACCACGGCCATCGGCCGGGTGTCGAACGACCATCCTTGACCGGGACGATACGAGCGGGCCACGAGGTCGGCCGGCTTTCCCGCCGGCAGGAGCGCCCGGCTGACAGCACGCACCGTCGTGGAGGCGCGCTGCCGGGCCCCGGCCGCCCTCTGTCCTACCCGATGCGAGGACACCGACAGCGGCTGCGCCCAGTGGCGTACCCGGCCGGCCAGCTTCAACGCCCGGGACCGTCGCAGCAACGCCAGCTCCGCCAGCGCGCGATGGTGCTCCATGGTGGAGAAGAGCGCTTCGGTCTGCTGAAGCTCGAGGTCGCCGACTTGGACGTCCCGCTCGAGCAGGGCTCCGAGCCGGGCTTTCAGCGCCGCATTCTCCCGTTGGAGCGGACCGTCGCCCCGCACCCCGCCACTGCCGCGCTCGAGGCTCACCATGACCAGCTCCACGACGTCGTCCGTCGCCGCCGGGCCGGCGAACAGCGGGCCGCCCTCGGTCTCCACCGGCCGGTACCCATGGTCCGACAGCAAAAGCCTCCAGGGTTCCGCGCCGGTGCTCGGACCCTGCGTCTGCACCAGCACCACAGCAGGAGGATTGGTGCCGAGGCCGGCCGAGGAGAGGACCTCCAATTCGGTTCCCGGGCTGAAGAGGCGCAAGAAGTCCACCGGCCGACGAGTTGCATGGCGTTCGAGCAAGTCTTGGAGCCGGGCCTGGGGGCGGATCTCGATGGAATCTTCGGGGCCTGCCACCCTGGTGCTGCCCGAGACGGTCCCCAACTGGACACAGACGGATACGTCACGTCGTCGAGCCGACTGCAGCCGATCGACCACCGACGCCCAGCTGCTCACATTCAGACCGGACCAGCCGACCTCGTAGAGAAACTCCGTGGCGGAGCCCAACGCAGCGTCGTGCGATCCGACGTCGACGTAGAAGCCCGACGGGGCCGGCTGCTCCGGCAGTGCCACCTGCTTGTCCGACTGGCGCCCGTCAGCCTGCGACGGACGCGGCGCCCCGAGCTCCATCACTGCCTCGGCGACGGCCGCCTTGCCCGATGGCGCGCGCTGGCAGAGTACCTACGGCGCAGACCCACGGCCGGTAGTGTAACGCTCGACCAGTGCCACCCGGCGGCGCCGGTGGCCCAGGACCCCCGGGACCGAGCGGTAGCGCAACACGACCTTGTCGACCACCATGCCCCCGAGCGTCAGGCCCGCGCCGAGCCGGACGCGCCCCATGACACCCGCCGACACCCGCCGGCGTGCCCATCCCCTCACGACGGCCGGCATGGTGGTGGTGGTCTGTCTGGGGGTGGGCCTTCGGCTCTGGGTGCTCGGCCGGGCGCCCGTCACTTCCGACGAGGCGGTCGTGGGGTTGATGGCCGCCAACATCCTCCACGGTCATTTCACGGCGTTCTATTGGGGCCAGAGTTACGGGGGCGTCGAGCCCGACGTGACCGCCCTGGTGTTCCTGCTCTTCGGGCAGTCCTCCTTCACGCTCGAGCTCACGCCGGTCCTGATGAACCTCGCCGCCGCCGTGGTGGTGTGGAGGTTGGGCCGACGCCTTTTCTCGCCGGCGGTCGGAATGGCCGCCGGTGCGCTTTTCATGGTGTGGCCGTTGGTCGACGTGTGGAATGCGACGGTCAGCGGATTCAGGGAGACGGCTCTTCTGCTCGGCCTGGTCGTGCTCCTGTTCGCCCAGCGAATCGCCGACTCGGAGGTGACCGACCGACGCGGCCGGCCGCTGGACTGGGCGGTACTCGGCCTGGCGGTGGGGCTCGGGTGGTGGGCCACTCCGGAGATCGCCTATTTCGTTGTACCCGCGGCCTGCGTCGTCGCTCTGGCGCTGGTGCGGCGCCGCATCCGCCTGTCGTTGACGGGGGTGGCCGCCTTCGTCCCTGCCGCAGTATTGGGGGACCTGCCGTGGCTGTGGTCCAACTTCGGAGACCACTTCGCCTCGTTGCACACACCCAAGGTTCCAGGACAGTCCTTCTCTCTCCACCTGCACGTCTTCGTGAGCCACGCGCTGCCGATCTCCATGGGCCTGCAGGCGCCTCTGAGCGGGCACTGGGTGTTCGGCCACCTGGCCAGTCACGTCCTCGAAGGGTTGGTGCTCCTGGCCTGGGCGTGGTGGGCCCTCGTCCTGCTTCGTCGCGGGCAAGCGCTTATCCTCGTCCTGTACGCGGCTGCCTACCCGGTCCTCTATGCCTTCGGGCCGCTCAGCTCCGACTGGCAGGACGGGCGCTACGTGGTGTTCCTCGGGCCGGCGCTGGCACTCCTCAGCGCCTCCGGCGCCGACGCCGGCGCCCGGTGGCTCGCCAATCGCAGACGGGCGGGACGACGATCGGCCAGGGGACCGGCCGTGGTGGCCATGGCCCTGGCGGTCGTGCTGGCCAGCTGCCTGACCCTCGACGTCGCCCGGCGCTTCTCGCCGTACGCCCCCGGGCCGGAGGGGCCGTTGGCCACCGACAGCTGGACGTCGTGGCACACCGATCCCTCCGCCGGCTATGACGCCCTGGCTGCGTCGGTCGAGCGCCAGGGCCTGCACGACCTGGTGGCCGGGTATTGGATGGCGTACGTCCTCGACTTCGAATCCCACGGCACGCTGGTGGCCACCGATTTTCTCTCGGACCGCTACCCGCCCTATGCGGCCGCCGTGCTCGAAGCGCCGCACGCCGGGTGGCTCTTCTACCTTCCGGCCGGGCAGACGCCCTCTGAGGTGGCCCCTGCGCTCCTCGAGCCCGGCTGCATCTCCGGGTACCCGTGCATCTTCCCCGCCGAGCTCGAATCCTGGCTCGAGACCCAGGGTGTCGGCTACCAGGTGAAGAGGCTCGGCAGCTTCGTGCTCGTGGTGCCATCACAGCCAATCGACATCGTCAAGGTGTATAACACCTACGCAGTGCCGACCGTACCCGTCAGCTAGGCCAGATCGATGACGGCCCGTCACATGGCGCTCACCGACTCGGCAGAGACGTTCGACAACAACACCACAACTGTCGACTACGTACTGGCCGGCCACCCGTTGCGCCGGTTGACCACGCCCCTGCTGCTGCGGGCCCGTCGCTCCTTCTTCGAGCAGTTCATGGCGGTGTGCCGACCCGACGCCGACGAGTCGATCCTCGACGTCGGAGTGACTCCGGACAGCACTCTTCGCGACTCCAACTATCTCGAGCAGTGGTACCCCTACACCGACCGGATCACAGCCACGAGCGTCGAGGATGCGTCGGACCTCGAGCGCCGGTACCCGGGCCTCCGCTTCGTCCGCACCGACGGCGATCGCCTTCCGTTCGGCGACGGCGAGTTCGACGTGGCGTTCTCCAGTGCCGTGCTTGAGCACGTCGGTGACGCGTCCCGACAGGCCCAGTTCGTGCGCGAGCTGGTCAGGGTCAGCCAACGCTTCTTTCTCTCGACCCCGAACCGCTGGTTCCCGTTGGAGCTGCACAGTTATCTGCCCTTCGTGCATTGGCTTCCCCAGCCAGCCGGTCAGCGCATCATGCGGGCGGTAGGCCAGGAACATTGGGCGACCACCGAGAACCTGAACCTCCTGAGCGCGTCGAGGCTCCGACAGCTGTTTCCCGAAGACGTCCACGTCTTCGTCCGGCGGCATCGCGTGGCCGGGTTGACGTCGAACCTCATCGCTTTCGGCCGGCGATCGGACCTGCGGTAGGCGCGACGCCCCAGACCGTCGTCAGGCGCCGACTCCGCTCTCCACCAGGTTCACGATGTCGGTCATCAGCTCGGTGACAACCGATCGCGCCGCCGGCAGAGCCAGCTGTTCGACCCGCCTGTCCGAGGCCTCCGCCAGCGAACGCCGCAACATCTCGTCGGAGAGCACCCGATGGACGGCGGTGGCGACCAGCGCCGGGTCCTTGGATGGGAGAAGGACG
>DATHCF010000168.1:0-5119 GCA_035319705.1 Acidimicrobiales bacterium
CGTTGGATGTTGGGGTTCCAGCGGCGCTTGGTCCGGCGGTGGGAGTGGCTGAGGCTCATGCCGAAGGACGGATGTTTCCCGCAGATCTGGCACACGGCGGCCACGGCTCGACGCCTCCTCGGAGGGGTTGGGGAACGAATCGAAAAGGTTAGCATCCTCGTTCATGGGGCCGTTGCAGAGGCTGGAGCCGGCTGACCTGGCGGCCGCCATGACCGCGTATCGAGACGTGCTGCGCAAACATCAAGAGGCCATCAACCGTCTGAACGTGTACCCGGTGCCCGACGGCGACACCGGCACCAACATGGCCCTCACGGTGGAATCGGTCGTCTCCGAGCTCGCCGCCGTGCCGGGCCTGCACTCCGGTGACGGACAGGGGCCGTCGATGGCCGACGTGTGCCGGGCCGTCGCCCACGGCTCGCTCATGGGGGCCCGCGGCAACTCGGGAGTCATCCTCTCCCAGCTGCTGCGCGGCTTCACGTCGGTGGTGGCGCCGAACGAAGAGGTGTCGGGGAAGCTGGTGGCCGAAGCGCTGACGGCGGCCAGTGATGCGGCACGCCAGGCGGTATTGCGTCCGGTGGAGGGAACCATCCTGACCGTGGCGCGCGCCGCCGGCGAGGGAGCGGACGAGGCCACCCGCACCGAAGCGGGACTGGTCGACATCCTCGACAGGGCCAGGTCCAGAGCCGCCGACGCCCTGGCCCACACGCCCGAGCAGCTGCCGGTGCTGGCCAAGGCCGGAGTAGTCGACGCCGGAGGGGCGGGCTACGCCCTGATGTTCGACGCGCTTTTGCACGTGGCGGACGGCCGGGCCCTGCCCGAGCCTCCGCCCACTGCGCCGGGCGCCCTTCCGCTGGGCGAGGACCTCACCTTCGGCCGCCCTCCCGAGCCGGCGCACTCCGCCGCACGCCCGGGCGAGGTGCAAGGAGGACTCCGCTACGAGGTGATGTTCCTCCTCGACGCACCGGACGAGACCATCGGGGCCTTCAAGGAGCTGTGGGCCGGAATCGGCGACTCGATCGTGGTGGTGGGCGGCGACGGCCTGTGGAACTGTCACATCCACACCAACGACGTGGGTGCGGCGATCGAGGCGGCTCTCGACGTCGGGCGTCCACGCAGCATCTCGGTCACCGACCTGGCCGAACAGGTGGACGAGGAGCGCTGGGTGCGCGAGGGATCGCTGCATCCGGCGGTGGAGCAGCCGGCCAGCCCGGCGCCGCGCACCGCGGTGGTGGCGGTGGCCAACGGCGAGGGGATCGGCCGGATCTTCCATTCCCTCGGTGTGCGCCATCTCATCCCCGGTGGACAGTCCATGAATCCGTCGACCGCACAGATCCTCGACGTGGTGGAGAAGGTGGACTCCCCCGAGGTGGTGCTGCTGCCCAACAACGAGAACATCTGCCCCGTCGGGCTGCAGGTGGTGGAGCTGGCCACCAAGCCGGTGCGGATGGTTCCGACGAGCGGCATCGTGGAGGGCTTCGCCGCACTGCTCGAGTACGACCCCGAAGCCGGGGCCGACGAGAACGCCAAGGCCATGGCCGCCTCCGCCTGCCGGGTGGTGGCCGGCGAAGTCACCCGGGCGGTGCGCGAATCGGCTGGGCCCACCGGTCCCATTCACGCCGGCGACTGGATGGGGTTGTCGCGCGACGGGATCGAGGTCGTGGCGGACTCGCTCGGGGATGCCACCTGCGCGCTGATCGACAAGCTCCTCGGCACCGGCCACGAGCTGGTGACCCTCATCGAGGGGGAAGGGGCCGGAGTGGCAGAGACGCGCCGGGTCACCGAATGGCTGGACGAGCACCATCCCGGCATCGCCGTGGAGGTCCACCACGGAGGACAGCCGCTCTACCCCTATCTCATCAGCATCGAGTGACCGCTGCGCGGTCGGTCTCCGGTGGCGCCGCCTCCGCCGCTACGGCGGAGCGCCGGGCCGGCCGCTCGCTGCGGGCGTTGAGCGAGATCCCGGTGTGGCGGGTCAAGCGGATCGGCGAGAAGCGGGCCGAGGCGCTGGCCGGCTTGGGTATCGAGACCGTGCTCGATCTCGTCACCTACTACCCGCGGCGGTGGATCGACCGCTCGCGCCAAGCGGCTCTGGCCGAGCTGCAGGTGGGCGAGGAGGCGGTTGTGCTCGCCACGGTGCGCGCCGTGAGCAGCAGGCGAACGCGCCACGGCCGTTCGCTCGTCGAGTTCGACGTCGACGACGGCACGGGCCGGATGCGGATCAGCTTCTTCAACCAGCCGTGGCGCACGCGTCATCTCCCGGTCGGCACGGAGGCCATGTTCTTCGGGAAGCTCGAGGAGTACCGCGGACGGCGCCGCATGACGAACCCGGTGGTGGATCTGGTGGGCAACCGCACCGGGCGCCTCGTGCCGATCTACCCGACCTCGGAGCGCTCGGGAATCGACGGTTGGGAGTTCGGCGAGTGGATCGGCGAAGCGCTCCATCGCGCCGGCCCGCTCGAAGACCCGCTCCCGCCCGGGTTCCGCCGTCGCCTCGGATTGGTGGGACGAACCGAGGCGCTGCGCGCTATCCACGCCCCGTCCAGCTTCGACGAGCGCGACGGCGCCCGCCGTCGGCTGGCCTTCGACGAACTGCTGCGACTGCAGCTCCAGGTAGTGACGCGACGACAGGAGCTCGAACGCAACGCACGCGGCATCCGACACCTGGTCGACCCGCCGCCCGATCGCGCCCTGGTCGAGCCGTTCTTGGCCGGGCTGCCCTTTGCGCTCACCGGCGCCCAGCGGCGAGCCATCGACGCCATCAGCACCGATCTGTCCGGTGTCCTGCCCATGCACCGGCTGCTGCAGGGCGACGTCGGCTCGGGCAAGACGGTGGTGGCGCTGGCCGCCCTGCTGGTCGGGGTGCAAGGCGGGTACCAGGGCGCCCTCATGGCCCCGACCGAGGTGCTGGCCGAACAGCACTACCTGGCGGTTCGCCGGCTGCTCTGGAATCTGTCGGTCCCCGACCCCGGGCGGCTGGGGGGCGAACGGCCACTGGGGCTCGGGTTGCTCACCAACCGCACCACGGCGGCCGAGCGCAACCGCCTGCGCGCCGGGCTGGCCAGCGGACAGCTGGACCTGGTGGTGGGGACCCATGCGCTGCTCACCGAGGACGTGGCCTTCGCCGGCCTGGGGGTGGTGGTGATCGACGAGCAGCACCGTTTCGGGGTGGAGCAGCGCGCCGCGCTGCGAGCCAAGGGCCAGGCGGGCGGGGCCGATCCCGACCTGCTGGTGATGACGGCCACGCCGATTCCGCGTACCGCCGCCATGGTCGTCTTCGGCGACCTGGACGTGACCGAGCTCGACGAGCTCCCCCCCGGCCGCACGCCGGTGGTGACCCACTGGGCCCGGCGCGCCGGGGAGGAGGACGAGGCCTGGGGACGGGTGCGCGCCGAAGTTGCCGCCGGACGGCGTGCGTATGTGGTCTGCCCGCTGGTCGAGGGATCCGAGCGCGTGCAGGCGGCGTCGGCCACCGCCGAGGAGCGGCGGCTGGCCGCCGGGCCCCTGTCGGGGCTGCGCCTCGGGCTCATGCACGGCCAGCTCAAGGCGGCCGACAAGGAGAAGGTGATGGCGGCCTTCCGGGGTGGCGAGATCGACGTGCTCGTGGCCACCACCGTCGTCGAAGTCGGTGTGGACGTGCCGCAGGCCACGGTCATGGTGGTCGAGGACGCCCAGCATTTCGGCATCGCCCAGCTGCACCAATTGCGCGGACGCGTCGGCCGATCGGAGCAGAAGTCGTGGTGCTACCTGCTGTCGGCGGCCGACAGTCCCGAGGCTGTACGGCGGCTCGAGGCGCTCGAGTCGAGCACCGACGGGTTCGAGCTGGCCGAGGTCGACCTGGAGCTTCGCGGCGAGGGCACCATCCTCGGTACGCGGCAGAAGGGGCGCAGTGACTTGAAGCTGGCTTCGCTGCGGCGCGGCGACCGGGCGCTCGTGGAGGCGGCGCGCCAGGTGGCCGAGGAGCTGCTGGCCGACGACCCGTCGCTGGAGCGGACGCCGGGGCTAGCGGACGAGGTCGAACTGCTGCTGCGTCAGGAGGAGGCGGACTTCCTGGCCAAGAGCTGACCGGGAGCCGCCCGACCAGGCGGGTGCCGACCTACGCTGCGGCGCGTGCGCGTGATCGCCGGCGCCTACCGGGGCCGTCCCCTTCGGGCTCCGGCCGGGGTGGTCACCCGGCCCACCGCCGACCGGGTGCGCGAGGCCATCTTCGACGTGCTGCAGAGCGAGGTGGCGCTGGAGGACGCCGCGGTGGTGGACCTGTTCGCCGGCAGCGGCGCGCTCGGCATCGAGGCGCTGTCGCGTGGCGCGGCCTCGGCGGTGTTCGTCGAGCGCCATCGAGCCGCGCTGTCGGTCATCGAGGCCAACCTGCGCTCGCTCGGCCTCGAGGACCGGGCCTCGGTGGTGCGGGCGGAGGTGCTCGGCTGGCTGGAGCGTGCCGGCGCCGGGCGCAGCCGTTTCGATCTCGCCCTGTGCGACCCGCCCTACGACTTCGACTCCTGGAGGGCGTTGTTGAGCCGGCTCGACGCCGAGGTCGCCGTGCTGGAGTCGTCCCGGCCACTGGCCATGTCCGGACGGTGGCGGGTGGTGAGATCCAAGCGTTACGGCGGTACGCTCGTGACCGTGGTCCGCCACGACTCGGATGGGCCCCGAGCGGGGACGTCCTCGCCGGACGGGACCGTTCGGCACCGCGGCACCCCCGACCAGAAAGGCACCTCGTGACCGTCGCCCTCGTCCCCGGGTCGTTCGACCCGTTCCACAACGGCCATCTCGAGGTAGTGGAGCGGGCCAGCCGGCTCTTCGACGAAGTGGTGGTGGCGGTGCTGCGCAACCCCCAGAAAGCCGAGCCGCTGTTCTCTCTGGCCGAGCGCGAGGAGATGTTGCGCGAGGCGGTGGCGCACCTGGAGAACGTCCGTATCGTGTCGGTGGCCACCTTGGTGGTGGAGGTGGCCGAGAACGTGGGCGCCTCGGCCATCGTCAAAGGCCTTCGAGCGGTGTCCGACTTCGAGAACGAGCTGCAGATGGCGCAGATGAACCGTCAGCTGTCGGGGATCGAGACCCTGTTCATCCCCACCAGCTCCACCTCTTCCTTCGTGGCTTCCCGGCTGTTGCGGGAGGTGGCCCG
>DATHCF010000169.1:0-5276 GCA_035319705.1 Acidimicrobiales bacterium
CACGTCCAGGCAGTCCGGCACCACCAAGGTGTCGATCATGTTCTCGAGCCTCATGACCGACATCGCCGACCCGGTCACGCGGCTGCAGGCCATCGCCGGCACCAACGCCGAGGCCAAGGAGCTCTACGGCATGGTGGGTGCCGACACCCTCATGAAGTGGGCGGAGCACGCCGCCCCCAACACCTTCTCCCTCGCCGCCCGCCTGTACTCGAGCCTCCGGCTCTCGGCCCGCCACCCGGTGGTGCACAACCTCATCCTGTCCAACGTCCCCGGGCCGCCGATCCCTCTGTACATGGCCGGGATGCGGTTGACCGGACTGTTCCCCCTGGGGCCGATCATGGACGGAGCCGGGCTCAACGTGACCGTGCTGTCCAACGAGGACCGCATCGGGGTGGGCTTCATCGCCTGCCGAGAGCTCGTGCCCAAGGTGTGGAGCCTGGCCGACGCCGTGCCCGCGGCCCTCGACGAATTGGTGTCGGCGGTGAAGGGCCTTTCCTCCCCCCCGCCGAGGACCAGAGCCAAGGCCAAGGCGATGCCGGCCCGTTCCGCCGAGGGTCAGGGTGCTTCAGCCGGCGCGCCGGAGTCCTGAGCCTTCGATCGCCTCGTCGATCACCTGGCGCGCCGCCCCTGACCAGTAGAAGCCGACGTGCCCGCCTTCGTAGGCGGCCAGTCGGGGGCGGTCCCAGTGCAGCCACAGCCGATGGGCGTGGCCGAAGGTGGCCATCCGGTCGCCGAGCCCGCCATAGATGAACCGGGCGGAGCCCTCCACCCTGCAGCGGTGGGCCAGCGGTGACACCACCCGATGGACGTCGTCGGCCAGCGGGCCGAGCACTCCGTGGAGCTCGGCTTGGCGGGCGATCCAGCTGGGACTGTGGCGCCGGTACAGATCGGGAAGGTCCACCACGGGTATGCCGGCGATCACGCAGGCGAGGGAGTCCTCCAACCCGGCTACCAGCGCCACGACGTGGCCGCCGAGCGAATGCCCGTGCAGGCCCACCCTGGATGCGCCTTCGTCCCGGCGCAACCAGGCGATCAGCCTGCGCACGTCCCAGGCCGCCTGCGCCAGCCCGTGCATGGAGTCGACGAGGTCGATGGACATGAGGCCCTCGCCGGGAGCCCGCCCGCCCGAGCGCCGGCCGTGCATGGGCAGCACCGCCACCGCCACGTTCACTCCCTGTCGCAGCAGCGGACCGGCCCGAAAGGCGTTCAGGTCCATGAGCGGGTTGGAGCCCATGCCGAAGCCGTGCACGCACACCAGCCATCGGTCCGAGGCGGGCCGGGCCCGGGCCAGCCACGCATGGGCGGTGCGGTTGGCCGTGTACGACAGCCACCGTTCGCGCCCCGGCTCGCCGGCGAGCGGCTCCCAGCCGCTCGGGAAGGCCACGTGTTCGACGCGCATTCCCGGAACCTGGGCCCGCCGCCGCACCACCAGGTCGGGAGCGGGGGGACGCCCGTGGTAGGCGCCCGGGTCCTCGAGGACGCCGGCACGGTCGAGCGCCTCACGAGTGGCGGTGAGGTCGGCGGCGGCGCGGGCGTAGTCGCCGGGCCGGGGCAGCAGCCGGGGATGGCGGAAGGCGGCGATCATCATCTCGTCCAGCAGGACCTGGGCAGCCAGCCGGGGGCTGGGCCGGACGGGGACGATGCTGTCGTCGTGATCGGCGCCTGCGCTGCGGGCGTTGGCCCGGGCCAGGAAGGCGGCGGTGCGGGGGCCCGCCTGCAGGACCCCGATCGTCCTCGGGTCGGAGGCCACCCGCCGTGCCATCCGCCATGCGCCCCCCATGAAGTCCGGGACCCCGCGCGGAACGCCGACGGCCATCAACAGATTGTAGGTGGACGCAGTGGGTCCCCCCGGGAGGGTGGCGGCGCTCAGCGCCTGCCCTCGATGGCGTCACCCTCGGCATCCACTGCCATGCACAGCGTCGATGCGCACGACACGGCGTCGATGGCGTGCTGGGGGTCGATCATTAGCCTCTTCGGCGACCCGTTCACGATGCTGATCGCCTGTCCGGCACTGTCGGTCACCACACAGGCCCCCGCTTCCCAGCAGCTCACCGCCGACGGCGTGGGGCTGCTGCCGCCGAGGGCGGCCGAGGGCTCGATCTCCGTCGGCGCCGACCACGAGCCAGTGAACGTGAGGGCCTGGCCCACGGCGTCGACGGCCATACAGAACGACGTGGCCGGACAGGACACGCCGGTGAAGTTGGCGGTGGCCCCCTGCTGGTCCGGCTGCGTCCACGTCGAGCCGTCGAATGCCGAGATCCCGCCCGACACCGAAATACAGAAGGTGGCATCCACACAGGAAATTCCCGAAATGCCGCCCCAGTCGCCCGACCCCCGGGACCAGCCGGCTCCGTGGTAGACGAAGCTGTCACCGACGCCGTCGACGGTGACGCAGAACGTCGTCCCGACGCAGGAGACACCCTGCAGGTCGTTGCTCGAGACGGCGGACGGCGCCGACCACGACGAGCCGTTCCACGACACCACCGCGTCGCTCCCCGGTGCAATGGCCATGCAGAAGCTGCCCGAAGTGCACGACACGGCGGCCACCTCCCCGCCCAGCCCCGACTGTGCTCCGAGCGCAGCCGGCGTGCTCCACTGGCTGCCGTTGAACCGGTAGGCGTTGCCGGCGCCGTCGAGCGCCACGCAGAACGTCGGGGTGGCGCAGGAGACCGCCACCAGCGGCGACGACGACACGGCGACGGGCGTCTGCCAGGTGGTGGACGGCGGAGCGGAAGAGGCGATGGAGGAGGACGTGGAGATCGAGGACGGCCCGGAGACGCCTCGTGTTCCCGAGCCGCAACCGGCGCAGGCCGACAGGGCGAGCACCGTCACGACTACCGTCGGGCCTATGCGCTTCGCCATCAAGACCGCTCCTCAGCACACCACCTGGGCCGGCATGCTCGAGGTCTTCCGCGCTGCCGACCAGATCGAGCTCTTCGAGTCCGGATGGACATTCGACCACTTCTACCCGATCTTCTCCGACTCGACCGGTCCATGCCTCGAGGGATGGGTGACGCTCAGCGCCCTGGCCCAGGCCACCAGCCGGATTCGCCTCGGGGTGATGGTGACCGGCATCCACTACCGCCATCCGGCGGTGCTGGCCAACATGGCCGCCACGTTGGACGTCGTCTCCGGAGGCCGCCTCGAGCTCGGCATCGGCGCCGGCTGGAACGAGGAGGAGTCCGGGGCCTACGGGATCGAGCTCGGCTCGCCGGCGGCGCGGAGCGATCGCCTCGAAGAGGCGTGCGCGGTGATCGCCGGCCTGCTGTCGGAGGAGACCACCGACTTCGAGGGGCGTTTCTTCCGGCTGACGGCCGCCCGCTGCGAGCCCAAGCCGGTACAGCGCCCGCATCCGCCCATCTGCGTCGGCGGGCTCGGCGAGCGCCGCACCCTGCGCACGGCGGCGCGCTGGGCCCAGCACTGGAACTTCGTGGGCGGGACTCCCGACGATTTCCGCCACAAGCGATCGGTGCTGGAGTGCCACTGCCGCGAGATCGGCCGCGACCCTTCGGAGATCCTCCTGTCCAGCCACGTCCGCTACGACCCCTCCGGTCCGAAGGTCACGGCCGAGGCGGCTGCCGCCCTGGGTGAAGCCGGCGTGGAGCTGGCCATCGTCCAGCTGCCGCCGCCGCACCGGGCCGACGTCCTCGAGCCGCTGGCGGAGGCGCTGGCTCCGCTCGCCTGACAGCGTCCGCCTCAGGCGGGCATGGCCTCGTTCATGTGGGGGCCGGGGGCGGCGGTGCTCTGGGATTCCAGTCTGATCAGCGCCGACATCTCCTCGGCGTCGACGGGGCGGCCGAATAAATAACCCTGGCCGCCACTGAGGGGCAGGCGCTTCAGCTGCTCGTACTGCTCCACGCGCTCGATCCCCTCGGCCACGACCTCCAGGCCGAGTGTCTGGCCGAGCCTGGCGATGGCGTGCACCAAGGTGAGTCCCCTGCCGTCCTGGGTTGTCCCGCCGACTTCGTCGATGAAGGGCTTGGGGATCTTGAGCTCGTCGATGGGCAGGCGCCGCATCTGGGCCAACGACGAATAACCCGTGCCGAAATGGTCGAGGGCCACCCGCACTCCGAGGTCCTTGGCCGCCTGCAGCTTGGCCACCACCGCGTCGATGTCGCCCACTGTGGTGGACTCGGTGATCTCGATGATGAGCGCCTCCGCCGGGAGCCCGGAGGCCGACAAGGCGCGGGAGAGGTCGTCCACGAACGAGTCCCCGTGGAGCTGGCGCGCCGAGATGTTCACGTTCAAGGTGAGGGCGCTGTTCAAGCTCCGCCAGTACGCCGCGTCCCGGCACGCCGATTCGAGGACCTTGCGGCCCAACGGCACGATTGCTCCGGTCTCCTCGGCCAGCAGGATGAAGTGGTCCGGCTGTACGAGCCCCGCACTGGGATGGTGCCAGCGCACCAAGCTCTCCACTCCCACGACCATGCCGCTCGGGACGTCCACAATGGGCTGGTAGTAATTCTCGAACTCGTCGCCGCGCAGGGCGCGCTGCAGATCCTCTTTCAGCGCCCGCCGGGTCACCGCCCCGGTGCCGACCTCGTGGGCCAGAAAGCGGTACCGGCCTTTGCCGGCGTGCTTGGCCGAGTACATGGCGATGTCCGCTTGGCGCATGAACTCGTCGGCTGGACCCCGATGATCCACCATGACCAGGCCGATGCTGGCGTGGGTGGAGACGCGCCGTCCGTCCAGGGCCATGGGGGCCCGGAGGTCCGCCAGGATGCGGTCGGCCACCGCCGTGGCGGCGGCGGCGTCGACGTCGTGGAGGAGCACGGCGAACTCGTCGCCTCCCACCCGGGCAGCCACGTCACCGGTGCGGGCACAGCGCTCGATGCGGCTGGCGACCACCGACAGCAGCTGGTCCCCTGCCTCGTGTCCCAGGGTGTCGTTCACCACCTTGAAGTCGTCCAGGTCGATGAACAGCACGGCCAGTCCCGACTCGACGGTGTCGACCGAGTCCTGCAAGCGGCTTCTGAACAGCGCCCGGTTGGCCAAGCCGGTCAGAGGGTCGTGGGACGCCTTGTGGCTCAGCTGGTGGTGCAACTCGCGCAGCTGCGTGATCGACCGCTCCAGGGTGCCGTTCACCAGGGACACCGTCACGTGATTGGCCAACGCCTCGAACAGCCGTAGCTGCTCCTTGGTGAACACGCCGGAGGCGTCGGCAGGCGTGGCCGCCACCAGGGCGCCGAACACACCGGCGTCGTCGACCAGGCGCGCCACCATGGCCTGGCCCAGCTGGGCCCGGACGATGCAGGCCGGGGACGAGGACACCGACA